>NZ_JBEXCY010000051.1:0-63219 GCF_040605515.1 Dactylosporangium sp. NPDC005572
GGGCCGCCCGGCCGCACGCCGAACGGGCCGCGCTGCTGCGCGAGTGCGCCGCGGCCCTGCGGCCGCACGCCGGCGACCTGGCCCGGCTGCTGACCCGCGAGCAGGGCAAGCCGCTCGTGCAGGCCGCGGCGGAGGTCGGCCTCGCCGTCGACTGGTTCGACCTGACGGCGGACCTCACGCTCGACCCGGAGATCGTCGAGGACGGTCCGGTCCACGTGACCGTCGCTCGGATGCCGCACGGGCCGGTCGCCGCTATCGCCCCGAACAACTTCCCGGTCATCCTCGCGGTCACGAAGGTCGCCCCGGCACTGCTGGCCGGGAACACCGTCGTGCTGAAACCCTCCCCCGTCACGCCGCTGACCACGCGGTACCTCGGGGAGATCCTCGGCGGCGTCCTGCCGGCCGGCGTCCTCACCGTGCTCACCGGCGGCCCCGCCCTGGGACCGGCCCTCACCGCGGACCCGCGGATCCGCCTGGTGTCGTTCACCGGCTCGGTCGAGACCGGCCGGGCGATCGCCGCCGCCGTCGCGCCCCGGCTCGCCCGCGTCGTGCTGGAGCTCGGCGGCAACGACGCCTGCGTGGTCCTGCCCGGCGCCGACCTCGACGCGGTCGCGCCGGCCGTGTACGCGGCCGCGATGCGCAACACCGGCCAGTTCTGTGCCGCCATCAAGCGCGTCTACGCCCACCGGGAGCAGGCCTCAGCACTGGCCGGGGCGCTGGCCGAGCTGGCGGCGAAGGCGGTCGTCGGCGACGGGCTCGACCCGGCGTCGGAGCTTGGCCCGCTGACCGTGCCGGCCCAGCGCGACACCGTGGCCCGCATGGTGGCGCAGGCGTCGGCGGCCGGCGCGCGGGTGCTCACCGGCGGCGCCGCGCTCGACCGGCCGGGCAGCTTCTACGCCCCGACGGTCGTCGGCGACCTGCCGCCCGGGACCGAGCTGGAGCTGGAGGAGCAGTTCGGCCCGGTCATCCCGGTGATCGCGGTCGACGGCGTCGAGGAGGCCGTGCGCCGCGCCAACGGGACGCGCTACGGCCTGGGCGGGTCGGTGTGGGGCGACCCGGACGAGGCGCGGGCGGTCGCCGGGCGGCTCGAGTGCGGTACCGCCTGGGTCAACACCCACGGCGAGCTGCGGGCCGACGTCCCGTTCGGCGGGCACCGCTCGTCCGGCCTCGGCGTGGAGTACGGCTACTGGGGCCTGCTGGAGTACACCCGCATCACGGTGTGCCACGAACGGCGGACACCAGGAAGCTCCGCGGCAGCCCCGGAAGGTTGACCGGGTTGGCGCCGGCCGGCCAGCGCCCGAAGTCGGCGTCCGGCCGGCCCGGCTCGAGGACCGTCACGTCCGCCCAGCCGTTGGCGCGGACGAACCCGGCCGGGTCGTCGGTGCCGAACTGCCACGGGCTGCCGGCGTCGGCCAGCTTGCGCAGGAACGGGCGGGTGTACGGCAGCCGGAACACGCCGAGGCCGACCAGGTCGGCGGCGAGCCGGCTGCCCGGCGCGGACAGCGCGGCCATGGCCCGGACCACCTCGGCGGCGAGGGCCTCGGGCAGGTAGAAGAGCACGCCCTCGGCGAACCACAGCGTGGGCCGAGCCGGGTCGAAGCCGGCGTCGCGCAGCGCGCCGGTCCAGCCGCCGCCGAGGTTCGCCGGCACCACCCGCCGCTCGCAGCGCGGCTCGGGCGCGAGCGGGGCCAGCCGGTCGGCCTTGTAGTCGAGCAGGGCCGGCTGGTCGAGCTCGAACAGCACGGTGCCGGCCGGCCAGGCGAGCCGGAACGCGCGGCTGTCGAGCCCGGCACCGATCCCGACGACCTGCCGGGGCCCGCCCGGCGCGGCGACCGCCGCGACGACGGTGTCGTCGAACCAGCGGGTGCGGATCGGCAGGAACGGGTTGCCGTCGTCGGCCGCGTGCTCGGTGTGGAAGTGCTGGAGCAGCGCCACGCCGGTGGGTCCCGCGAGCACCTCGGCGAACGGGTCGGAGAACAGCCGGTCCGCGCGCCGGCTCTCGCGGGCACGGGCGGCGGCGGTCCACAGCGCGGTGTCGGCGACGCCACCGACGGCTCGGGCATTGGTCACCTGGCCGACGGTATCGACGCCGCCCGCGCAGCGGCATCGGTCCTTCCGGACATGGCCAACCGGGCATCTCGTCCGGGCGGCCGCTCGCCGATCCCGGCCCGCGGGCCGGGCCGACAGATTGGGACCCATGACTGAGACCGACGTCGTCGCCCGGACGATGGGTGAGCTGTTGTCGGCACCGCCGCTGGAACCTGCCGACGACTTCTTCATCCGCGGCGGCGACTCGCTGCGCGCGGTGGAGCTCATCGCGCGCCTGTCCGCCGCCTTCCCGGCGCAGGACGGGACACCCGACGAGAACCTCGGGGCGGCGCTGCTGCTGGTGCTGTTCGAGGACGCGACCCCGCAGGCGCTCGGCGACGCGGTCACGCGGCACCGCGCGGCGCTCGCCGCGGGGTGACCGCTGCGCACTGGTGGCCGGCGGGCCGGGTCGCGGCGGCGATCGCGGGCGGCGAGCTGTCCGCGGCCGAGTACCTCGACCTGCTGCTCGACCGGGTCGCGCGGCTCGACCCCGGCCTGGAGCTGCTGGTCACCGTCGACGACACCGCCCGGGACCGGGCCCGCGCCGCCGACCGGGCGGTGGCCCGTGGCGAGCCGCTCGGCCCGCTGCACGGGGTCGCGCTGACCGTCAAGGACAGCCTGGCCACCGCCGGCCTGCGGACCACCGCGGGCAGCGCGCTGCGCCGCGACCACGTCCCGGCGGCCGACGCCCGCGCGGTGACCGCGCTGCGCCGCGCCGGGGCGATCGTGTTCGGCAAGACGAACCTGCCCGAGCACTGCGCCGACATCCAGGCCCGCAGCGTCTACGGCGTGTCCCGCAACCCGTGGGACCCGGCGTACAGCACCGGCGGCTCGTCCGGCGGCGGCGCGGGCGCGGTGGCCGCGGGCCTCACCCCGGTCGAGGTCGGCTCCGACGTGGCCGGCTCGATCCGCATCCCGGCCGGGTACTGCGGCGTCGCCGGGCACAAGCCGACCTACGGCATCGTGCCGCTCGACGGCCACCTGCCGCCGTACCACCCGACGACCCCGGACGTGGTGGTCGTCGGGCCGCTCGCCCGCACGGTCGACGACCTGGAGCTGATGCTCGGGGTCCTCAGCGGGCCCGGCGGCCGGGACGGCTCGCCCTGGCGGCTCGACCTGCCGCCCGCCCGGCCGGTCCGGCGGATCGCGCTGTGGACCGGCGACCCCGCGGTACCGACGGATCCCGAGATCGTCGCCGTCCTGCACGACGTCGCCGAGCGCCTCGGCAAGGAGGGGGTCACGGTCGAGGAGGACGCGCCGCCCGGCGTGCGGCTGGCCGACGCGTCCCGGATCGCGGACCGGCTGCTCGCCGGCGTGGGGGTGCCGCTGCGGGGCGACCACGACCGCGCCGCGCTCGGCGGGGCGCACGCCGGCCAGTCGTACGCCGACTGGTACGACGCCGACGTGGCCCGCTGGCGGCTCGCCGCCCGCTGGGAGCGGTTCTTCGCGCGGTACGACGCGATCCTCACGCCGGTCACCCCGAACCTCGCGATCGTCCACGACGGCCGCCCGTTCGCCGAGCGGCGCGTGCTCGTCGGCGGCGCCGAGCGGCCCTACTGGGACCAGGTCGCCTGGGCCACCCTCACCGGGGTGTGCCACCTGCCGACGACCGTCGTCCCGGCCGCCCTCGACAGCCGCGGCCTGCCGATCGGCGTGGCGTTCAGCGGCCCCCGGTTCGGCGACCTGACCACCCTGGCCGCCGCGCGGCTGGTCCCGCCGATCGGCCACCCACCCTGCTGAAGGAGGACACCGTGCTGGAGTACGGCGACGGCACGAGCCGCAGCGGCCCCCTCGCCGTGGGGCAGCGGATCATGTGGAACATCCTGCGCGACCTGCCCCCGGACGACGTGTCGACGAACATGGCCACGCACCTGCCGGTGCCGCCCGGCACCACCTGGGACCGGCTGCTCGGCGCGCTGCGCCTGGTGCTGGGCCGCCACGAGGCACTGCGGACCCGCTTCCTCGCCGACGCGGAGGGTTCTCCGGTACAGCAGGTGCCGCCCACCCTGCGTATCCCGCTCGACGTCGTCGCGGCGGACCCGGCCGACCCCGGGCAGGCGCTCCGCCTGCGCGACGCGATGCGGGCCGTGCCGTTCCCGCCCGGCGACCCGCGCCCGGTGCGCGCCGCGGTGCTCGCCGCCGGCGACGCGCCCACCGACCTGGTACTCGCCCTGTCGCACCTCGCCCTCGACGGCTGGAGCCTGGCGATCGTCGTCGAGGAGCTCGTGGCGGCGCTCGACGGCGGCGAGCTCCCGCCGGTCGGCGAGCAGCCGATCGACCGCGCGCTGTACGAGCGCTCCGAGCGCGGGCGGCGCCGGCAGGCGGCGTCGCTGGAGTACTGGGCCGGCCATCTGCGCACGCTGCCGCCGCTGTACTTCGCGCCGGCGCCGGTCGCCGACGACTACGACAGCGTCGTCTACACGTCGCCCGAGGCGGCCCGCGCGATCGCCGCCGTCGCCGAGCGTGCGAAGGTGACCCCGGCGCTGTGCCTGCAGGCGACGGTGGCCCTCGTCATCGGCCTGCACACCGGCGCCCGGGACAGTGCACTGTGGACGGTGACGGCGACCCGGTTCCGGCCGGCGTCGCGCCGGCTGGTCTCGGCGTTCAACCAGAACGCGCTGTTCCGTCCCGACTGGGACGCCGGCAGCTACGCCGAGTTCCTGGGTCGGGCGGCGCAGAGCGCGGTTCGCGCATACGCGCACTGCGAGTACGACCAGGACGAGCAGGACGCAATGCTGGCCCGCGTCGCCGCCGAGCGGGGCGGCGCACAGCCGATGGGCTGGTTCTACAACGACAACGGCGCGGCGGCGACCGTCACCAGCCACGACGGCCCGATCCAGGCGCCGGCCGGGCGCGAGTGCCACCGCATCGACAAGCACGACGGCCAGGTCGGGCACCGGATGTTCTTCCGGGTGCTGGAGCTGTCCCCCGCCGTGACCCGGTGGCTGCTCACCGCCGACCGGGGCGTGCTGCGCCCGGGCGGCGCCGAGACCTTCGTCCGGGACGTCGACGCGGTGCTGGTCGCCGCGAGCGGGGACCCGGACCTGACCCTGGACGGCGCGGCCCGGCTCCTCGGCGTTCAGGCCGGCTCGAGCGCCAGCTGACCGCGTTGGAGGGCGCCGAAGACGGCGAGCCGCTGCACGTTGCCGGCGCCCTCCATGAACTCGATGCCCCGGGCGTCCCGGGCCAGCTTCTCCAGCAGCGGGTGGTCGAACACCGCGCCGGGGCCGAGCCGGTCGAGGCACTCCCGGGTCACGTCCTCGACGAGCCGGGCCGCGCGGACCTTGGCCGCCGACGCGAGGTGCCCGTCGCCCGGGTCGCGGTCCACCGCCTCCGCGGCCCGCGCGGTCAGCCGCCGCACCGCGGCGATCCGCCGCCCGATGCGGTCCAGCCGCTCGTCCGCCGGCCGGTGGTCGAGGATGTACTCGTAGGCGGCCCGGGCGATGCCCAGGCCCATCGCGGCGACCGACGGCCGCAGCAGGTTGAACGTGCGCACCCAGCCCCACATCCCGCGCCGGCTCGCCGGCAGGTGCCGGCCGAGCACCCGCTCCGGCGGTACCTCGACGCCGTCGTAGGTCAGCGCGCCGAGCTGGGCGCCGCGCAGGCCGATGGTCGGCACCGGCTCGGCCGTGATGCCGCGCATGCCGGGGCTTCCTGGCTCTCCGGGGCTTCCTGGCTCTCCGGAGTTTCCGGCCACTCCGGGGCCTCCGGGCCCTCCGGGTTCGATGAGCACGGCGGCGAAGCCGAGCGGGCCGGTGCCGGTGCGGGCGAACGTCACCCCGAGCCGGGCCCGCACGGCGTTGCCGACGTACCGCTTCCCGCCGTCGAGCACGAGCGTGCCGTCGCCGCGGGTGGTCAGGGTCGTGCGCATCCCGGTGGCGTCGGAGCCGCGGCCGGCCTCGGTGAGCGCGAAGCACGTCCAGGCCGGACCGCCGGGGCCGGACAGCAGCCGGTCGAAGAACCAGTCCTGCTGCGCCGGGCTGCCGAGCGCGCCGACGAGCACGCCGGCCATCGCGCCGCCCGGTGCGGCGAGGGTCAGGCCGAGGTCGCCCCACGCCAGCTCCTCCAGGAACACCACCCGCTCGGCGGCGCTGTCCAGGTAGAACCTGTGCCCGTCGAGCACGAGGGGATCCGGGTTGTACTGCGGGGGGATCTGCAGGCGGGCCACCCGCGACAGCGCCGGCAGCCCGAGGTGCCGCACGACGGCGTCGGGGTCGCGGTCCACTTCCAGCGCGTGCGGGCGCAGCTCGGCGGCCCACTCCCGGGTCTGCGCGCGCAGCACCGCCAGCCGGTTCACCGGGTGCTCCGGACGTACGCGTCGGCCAGCAGCTCGGAGACGTGCGCGAGGACGCCGGGCCCGTCGGCGACGAAACCGGCCGCGCCGAGCAGCAGCAGCGCGGCGCGGTCGGCGTCGGTGAGCTGCTCGTGCACGTCGCCGAGCTCGTCCGCGGTGAGTGCCGGCTCGCCGAGCGCCGTGTGCACGTCGAGGTGGGCGACGGCGATGTCGGCCAGGGCGCCCTTGATGAGCTGCAGCTGCAGCTGCGGCTGCCCGCCGACGGTGCGGCCGTCGAGGTAGGTCACGACCGCCGCCGCCAGCCTGGTCGACAGGCCGAGCCGCAGCCAGGCGAGCGCGAGCTGCCACTCCCCGGGCGGCTCGCCGTCGTCGACCGGGTCGACGCTGGCGAAGGCGCGCAGCCCGGTGCCGTCGAGCGCCGCCGGTTGACGGGCGCAGAGCCGCAGGCGGGCGGCGTCCCCGGACGGCCAGACGCGGGCCGCCGGGTCGACGGCCCGGATGGCGGCGATCCCGTGGCCGCGCGGGCCGCGGACCAGGGTCGGGCCGTCGAAGCCCGAGTAGAGCACCCGCACCGCGGCCTCGGGGCCGCCGGCGCGGGCGGCGGCACAGGCCTTCGGGCCGAGCCCCGGATCCAGCACGGTGCACTCCCTCAACGGACGAGCAGCGACGGGCGGAGGATGGTGTCGCCGTGGTGCATGACCGGTTCGAGCAGCTCGGTGAGGCGCCAGAACGCACCCTTGGGCACCCGGTTGGCCGGCCAGGCGGCGCCGTCCACGATGCCCCACCGGCCGAGGACCAGGTTGAAGAACGGGTCGGCGGTCCGCCACTCGCCGCCGATGCGCAGCTCCAGCCAGCAGTGGGTGTTGGCGAACGGCCGGGAGAGGTGGATCCCGGCCGCCGGCCGCACGTCCAGTCCGAGGCGGCGGCCGACGTGCACGAGGTACCGGGTCGCGGACCGGCAGTCGGCCAGCCCGGTCTCCGCGGTGAAGCCCACGTCGGCGATCACGTGGTAGGGAACGCGGTGGAACTCCAGCGCCGCGGCCGCCTCGACGAGCTGCCAGTGCGCGGGGCCGAAGTCCAGCAGTTCGGCCGGGCCGCCCGGCACCTCGACCGCGATCTGGTAGTGCCCGCCGGCCATCCGCGTGACCTCCCGGGCGGCGGCGCGGACGGGCGCGGCGAGGGTGACGTCGCAGTCGCCCTCGTGGCCGGGCGCCGGGCAGCCGGCCGTCACGTTGAGGGTGCGCCGGACGACCGCGTGCCGGCTGCCGTGCTCCAGAGCCTCGGCCATCGACCGCAGCGCGGTGTGCTGGGGCGAGCGGACCGACAGGCGCAGCACGACGTTCTTGAGGTCGCGCCGGTCGAACAACAGCCGGTCGCCGTCGCGGGCGTGCGGCAGGCCGTGGTCGAGCAGGCCGGTCAGCAGCTCCGGCGGGATGCGGTAGAAGCGGGTGGCCCGCTCCTGCGGCTCGGTGTAGGCGCGGAACCGGTCGGGGACACGGTTGATCCGCTCGACGACGACGGCGACGCTCTCGTCCGAGGTCATCGGCGGCGGCCGAGGACGAGCCCGTTGCCGGGGGCACTGCGCAGCGGGACGGTCCGCACCCGGGTCAGGCCGGCGGCGCGGAACCAACCGGCGACCTGGTCGAGGTGGTAGGTCTGCTGCCCGAGCGCGTTGAACATGCTCAGCGCCATGAACGAGCCGAACGCGCGGCCGACGCCGCCGAGCCGCCGGTCGGGGAACTGGTCGAGCAGCACGACCTGGCCGCCCCGCTCGGTCGCGCTCGCGGCGCGCTCGATCAGCTTGACGTTCTGCGCCTCGCTCTTGGAGTGGATGACGTTGAACAGCAGGATGATCGAGGCACTGCCGAGGTCGTCGGTGAAGAAGTCGCCGGCCCGGAACGAGATGCGCTCCGCCAGCCCGTGTTCGGCGATGGTACTGCGGGCGATGCGCTCCATCGACGGGATCTCGAACACGGTCGCGGTGAGCCGCGGGTGGCGCTTGCAGAACTCGATGCTGTACAGGCCGTGCCCGCCGCCGATGTCGAGCAGGTGCTGTTCGCCCGCGGGGACGGCGACCCGGCGCAGCACCTCGTCGAGGTTGAGGTTGGCCAGCGCGACCATGCCGTCCTGGAACAACCGCCACTCCTTGGCCAGCCACCGCGGGGTGCGCGGCTCGTCGACCTCGAACGGCAGGCCGGACTCGCCGCGGAGGCGGTCCTCCAGGGTCTGCCAGTCGGTGAAGACGATCTTCTCGAAGTACGGCAGTCCCATCCCTACCATGTCGACCAGCGCGGCCGCCCGCCCGGTGGCCCGGTAGCGCCCACCCGGCCCGGCCTCGACGTACCCGAGCACGTCGAGCGCGTCGAGCAGGAAGCCGGTGCCGCGCGGGTCGAGTCCGAGCCGGCCGGCGAGCGCGGCGCTGTCCACCGGCTCCTGCCGCAGCGCGTCGAGGACGCCGAGCCGGAAGCCGGCCAGCACCACCCGGAACCCCCAGACGGCGAGGAACTCCTGCAGAAACGCGGTCTGCGGGCCCCGTGGTCCGGTCAGCCGCCCCTCCCGGAGGCTGGGAACGATTGGCATTCCTCACTCCTTCGGCAATTGACCCGAGTCTGTCTCGTGCGGGCCGCCATGGAAACGCCGACTCTTGCCATACCCAAGCGGGCAGGGCACCGGTGCGGTCCTGCGCGGACGCCTGGAAATCTGCCGGAAAATGTTGTTAGGCTCGCCCGCACGGCGTCGCCGGAAGCCAATTCACCAATGCTGTCGCGGCTGCCGCGTGCGCTTTTTCCTCACCAGGCCGGAGTTTTCGCGATGACATCGACACCCGAGTCCAGCACGGTCACGACCGACACCGGGACCGCCGCACCCGCGGAGCCGACGCTACTGCGCACGGCGATCCGGTTCGCACTGTCGATCCTCTTCGGCATGGCCGCCGGGATCGTCCTGCAGGTGTGGACGATGGCGTTCCTCGGCTGGCTCGGACGGGAGGCGCTGTACGTCCGCTCGATCTACACGCCGGTCGGGTTCATCACGACCGCGATCGTCGAGGGCCTGGTGGTGGCGGCCCAGGTGTCGGCCGGCATCGCGACCCGCACCGGGCGGCGCGAGGACGCGCTGCGGCACCTGCCGACGTTCGTCGCGGTCGGCGGCGGCTTCCTCGCGGTGACCACGCTGGTCTTCGTCGCGTTCGCCGACCCGTTCCTGGCCGTCCTGGAGGTCACCCAGGAGCAGCGGCGCCCGGTCGTCGAGTTCGTCGTCGCCGTCACCGCCGCGTCGATCCTCGGCCTCGTGCCGTACCTGTGCGGCGCGGCCCTGCGCGGCGTCGGCCGGCCCGGCCTGTCGACCGCGCTGGGCGTCCCGTTCGCCGTGCTGTCCATCGTGGGCATGCTGCTGTGCAACGAGTTCACCGACCTCGGCGCGCTCAGCGTCCCGGTCGGCGGCCTGCTCGGCACGGTCGTCATCGGCGTCGCGTCGGTCCTCGTGCTGCGCCGGTGCGACCTGCGCGCGCCGGGCTGGCGCCTGGACCGCGCGGCGCTGCGCGCCGCCTGGACCCTGGCCGCACCGGTCGCCGCCACGTTCCTGCTGCTGTCGGTGGTCACCTTCGGCTACCTGCGGGTGCTGCGCGACGCCGGCGACGTCGACATCGCCGGCTTCAGCCTCGGCCAGATGGCGACCTCGTTCCTCATGGTCGGCGCCTTCGCCGCCGGCTCCGGCGCGGCGATCGCCGTCAACCTGCGCCCCGGGGAGCAGCGCCGGGAGCTCAACGAGCGCGGGCTGGTGGTCACGGCGCGCATCGCGATGCTCGTCTACCTGGCGGTCGGCGCGGTCAGCTTCCTGCTGCGCGACCCGATCGCGCGGCTGCTGACCTCCGACCGCGAGATCGCCGCGGTCGCCGCCGACTACCTGCAGTGGCTCGCCCCCACGTTCGCGCTCTTCGGCGCCACCCTCGCCATCCTCACGTACCTCGAGCAGATCGGCCGGGCCGGCGCCGCCGCGCTGCTGAACACCGTCTACTTCGCCATCGTGCTCGGCGTCGCGTTCCTGCTGTCCCAGCCGGTCGACAGCGACGCGCTCGCCCGCCTGCTGGCGATCAGCAACGTCGTCGGATTCGCCAGCCTGTGGTACAGCGTCCGCTATCTCGTCCGCCGCACGTGACACCTCGCCATTTCGGGGGAATTCTGGGCGTACCGGGAAAACCGCGCTAGGTTCGCCGCCATGCGACGGCGTTCTCTGCTCACCCTGGCCGGGCTAGGCGCGCTGGCCGGCTGCGCCCGCACCGGCGCCACCGCCCAGCCGGCCTCGGACGCTTCCAGCGCCGCCACCACCTTTCCGCCGGGCTTCGGCTGGGGCGCGTCCACGTCGGCGTACCAGATCGAGGGCGCCGCGACCGACGACGGCCGGGGCCCGTCGGTGTGGGACGTCTTCAGCCACGAGGCGGGCCGGACCCGCAACGGGGACACCGGCGACGTCGCCGCCGACCACTACCACCGGCTCACGGCCGACCTGGACCTGATGCGAGACCTCGGCCTGCGCTCGTACCGCTTCTCGGTCTCCTGGTCGCGGGTGCTGCCGACCGGGCGCGGTGTGGTCAACCAGAAGGGCCTGGACTTCTACCGCCGGCTCGTCGACGGCCTGCGCGAGCGCGGCATCGCGCCGGTCGTCACGCTGTTCCACTGGGACACCCCGCAGGCCCTCCAGGAGCTGGGCGGCTGGGAGAACCGGGACTGCGCGCAGTGGTTCGCGGACTACGCCCACACGATGTACACCGCGCTCGGCGACGCGGACCCGACGTGGCTGACGCTGAACGAGCCGAAGACGGTCGTCGATGTCGGGTACACGGCCGGCATCCACGCCCCCGGCAAGCGCGACCGCCAGCTGGCCAACATCGTCGGCCACCACCTGCTGCTGGGCCACGGCCTGGCGGTGCAGGCGCTGCGCGCGGCCGGCACCGGCGGGCGGATCGGCGCCGCCCTGTCACTGTCGCCGGTCTATCCCGCCGACGAGACGGACGCGGCCCGCAGCCAGGCGACGGCGTCGGACGCCGAGGAGAACCGCCGCTGGCTCGACCCGGTCCTGAAGGGCAGCTACCCGCAGGACTGGCTGGCGACCCAGCCGGCCGCGGTCCGCACGGCGATGCGCGACGGCGACCTGGCCGTGATCGGCACCGCGAGCGACCTGCTGGGCGTGAACTACTACGGCCCGACCCACATCACCGGCACGGGCTCCCGCGTGATGAAACACCCGACCTCGCAGGCGACGTGGCAGGAGATCGACCCGAATGGATTGTACGATCTGCTGATCCGCATCAAGCGCGACTACGGCGACGTCCCGCTGACCATCACCGAGAACGGCATGGCCACGACGAACGCCTTCGACGACCAGGACCGCGTCACGTTCCTGCGCGACCACTTCGCGGCCGCCCAGCGCGCGATCGCGGCGGGCGTGAAGCTGGAGAGCTACCACGTCTGGTCGCTGATGGACAACTTCGAGTGGGCCGAGGGCTACACCCAGCGCTGGGGCATGGTCCACGTCGACTTCACCACCCAGCAGCGCACCCTCAAGGCGAGCGCGAAGTGGTACAAGGAGGTCATCGCCCGCAACGGCGTCTGAGCTGTATAGCTTCGCGCCTCCGGCGCGAGGCGGGGGGTTCCCACCCCGCACCCCCCATGCCGCGCGAGCGCGGCACCGGCCGCGCTCACGCGGGCCAGACCACCGAGGCTCACCGCCCGCTTCCCGTGCACGGCGGGGACAGCTGGGCGGACCACCGCCCTGAGCCCGAGCCTGCTCGCGCGGCGCTCCCCCAACTCACCCTCGTCGTCGCGTCTCGTGGCCTCAGCCCAGGGACGGATCCGACCGCTTGCCGTCACGCCGACCGGCTGGCGGCGGTGGCTCGGCCCGGACTGGACGGCGCCCGGGGTCTGGGGAACGCTGGACGGCGATGGATCACGATGACGTCGTCGATCGGCTGCTCGCCGTCATCGGCGAGCCGGACGAGGCACCGCCGCCGGTAGCCGTGGCGGAGCTCGAGGACATCTTCGGGACCCCGCTGCCGGCGGACTTCCTGGAGCTCGTGCGGCGGGTGCCGGACGGGACCTACCGGGGCTGCCTCCAGGTGCTCCGGCCGCAGCTCGGCCTCGCGGTGCTGCTGCGGCTGGTGTTCGAGGGCCGGCGGGAGACTGTCCCGGACGACCTCGTCCCCTGGGCGCACATCGGCGACGACTACATCGTCTGCTGGGTCGCCGACGGGCCGCCCGGCGCGTGGCGGACCGGGGTGTTCGACCGGCACGGCGGGGCGGTGCTGCACCCGTTCGACGGCGGGTGCGCCGAGTTCCTGCTCGCGTTCCTCGCCGGCACCACCGGGCTCAGCGTGCTCGACTTCGTCGAGGAGACGAGTCGCGGCCGCCTGTTCGACCACGAGCCGCCCGTGCCGCCGCCCGCGCGGGTCGACCCGGCCGGGTGGAACGCCACCGCCGGCGAGCCGCGGCCCGAGCGCAGCGCCCTCGACGAGCAGGAGGCGGCCGCGGCCGCGGCGGCCTTCCTCGCCGAGGAGTACCGGCAGTGGCTGCGGCCGGGCGAGCCGATGCCGGTGCGGACCCAGCCGGAGCGGGCGTTCCGGGACGGGCGGCGCTACGTCGTGCCGTACAACTCGATCGACCTGCTCGACCACGGCGACCTCGACGCCGAGCTCGGCGGCAACGCGCCGATCCTGGTCGACCTCGACACCGGCGAGTGCCGGCACATCGACCTGAACGAGACGTTCGCCTACCGGGATCGCGGGCACGAGCTGTGACAGCATCTGTATCACGCGTGCCGGAACCGCATCCGTACATACAAGGGGTACGCAGGGACGGGGGACCGCAGTGCAGGAAAGCTGGCCGCACACGCTCGCCGACGGGTTCGTCGGGGCGTTCCTCGGGTCGATCCTCTCCGTGCTCGTCGCGCTGTACGCGATCCGCCGCGCGCAGCGTACCGACCGGGAGAACCGGCGCGAGGAGCTGTCCCTGGCCGCCGCCGCGCGGCTCACCGAGGCGCTCCTGGAGGCGCTCAAGCGGCTCAACCAGCTCGCCGACCACTCCGTGGCCCGCACCCGGGCGTCGCGGGCCGAGGCGATGTCGGCCCTCGCCAGCGAGCTGGAGACGGCCGTCGACCTGCACGCGCCGGTGCTGCTGCCGGCGGCGTTCGCCGAGCTGCCGGAGCGCACGCACACGCTGCTGGAGCGGTTCCTCCCGGCGATCGACGAGCGTGAACGCGCTGTCATGCGGCAGGAGCGGCTCGCGGAGACCGACGAGGACCGGGGCTTCGCGGTCGACCGGCAGGCGGCCGACCTGCGCAAGGTGCTCGTCGGGTTCCTGCGGGACACGATCGCGACGCTGACCGCCTACCGGCGCGGCCAGCCGCTGCCCGCCGGGGCGCTCCCGGCGGTGCCCGCGCTACCGGTCGCCCCGGGCCGCACGGCGACGCCGCGCCAGCGGTAAGCGGTCACCAGAGCAGCGGGGCCTCGACCGGCAGGCGGCGGATCGCGGCGTCGACCGGCGCGTCGAGCTGCCCGGGCGCGTAGCGGCAGAGCTTGATCGCCCACCACATGGCCTCGCCGGGCTCGCCCTCGAGCTTGTAGCGGCCGTCCGGCAGGATCGTGGCCCAGCCGTCCTGGTCGAACGGCACGAGCGTGGCGGCGGGCACCGGGCTCGGCGGCCGCCACAGCAGGACGACGCCGTCGGCGCCGGAGCTGGCCAGCAGGCCGCCGGCGCAGTAGGCCACGTCGTAGACGGCGCCGAGGTGCCCGGTGAGGGTGGCCACCGGCGCGCCGTCGGCCGTGCGCCACACGCGGACCGTCTCGTCCTGCCCGGCGGTGGCGAACGTGGTGCCGTCGGGGCTGAACGCCACGCTGTGCACCCAGCCGCGGTGCGCGGCGAGCGTCGCGACGTGGGCCCGGTCGGCGTACTGCCACAGCTGGACGGTGCCGTCGCTGCCGCCGCTGGCGAGGAGGCTGCCGGCGGCGTTGAAGGCGAGCGCCGACACGACCCGGGTGCGGCCGGTGAGCAGCGGCTCGCCCCAGGTGCCGTCGTCGATGCTCCACAGCTGGATGGTCTCGTCGCCGCCGGCCGCCACCAGCGTGCGGTCGTCGCGGGTGAACGCCAGCCCGGCGACCGTGCGGGTCGGGCTGGCGAGGGTGTTCACCCGGGCCGCGTCGGACACCCGCCAGAGCCGGATGCGGCCCTCCCCCGCCGACGTGGCGAGCAGGTCGCCCGCGTGGTTGAAGACCAGCTTGCGGACCGGGCCGCCGTGCGGGGCGCCCGCCGGTGACGCGTGCAGCTCCCCGTCGGCCAGCCGCCGCAGCTGTACCGTGCCCTTCGCGCCGCCGATCGCCACGAGCGCGCCGTCGGGGCTGAACCCGACGCCGAACACGCCGTCGGTGTGGTCGCGGTGCAGCACGGTGGAGGTGCCGCCGGCGACCCGCCACAGCCGGACCCGCCCGTCGTCGGTGCCGGCCGCGAGGAGCCGCCCGTCGGGGGTGCCGGAGAGGTCGTTGATGTCGTGCTGGCGGCCGCCGAACGCGAACCGGCCGCTGTGCGACGACACCGTCCAGATCCGCACGCTCCCGTCGGTGCCGGCGGTGGCGAGCAGGTCGCCGTCGGGGCTGTAGGCGACGGCGAGGACCTCGTCGTCGTGGCCGGACAGGCTGGCGACGACCGAGCCGTCGGCGACGCTCCACAGCCGCACCAGGCCGTCGCCGCCGCAGGTCGCCAGCTCCGTGCCGTCGGGGCTGAGCGCGACGCCGAGCACGACGCGGATGTGCGCGGCGATCTCGTCGCGCAGCGCGCCGTCGCCGACCCGCCACACCCGGGCCTTGCCGTCGCCGCTGCCGGTGGCCAGCAGCGTGCCGTCGGCGTTGAACGCGAGCGCCTGCACCGGCCGGGCCGACACGTGCAGCGTGCGGCCGCGGGTGCCGTCGGCGACGCTCCACATGCGCACCAGGCCGTCGGCGGCGGCCGCGGTGAGCAGCGTGCCGTCGGGGCTGAACGCGACCGCGGTGACGCCGGGACCGGCCGCGTCCTCGGCGCCGAGGGTGCGGTGCAGCACGCCGTTGGCGACCCGCCAGAGGTACAGGCTGCCGTCCTCGCCGCCGGCGGCGAGCAACGTGCCGTCGGGGCTGAACGCGACCGCCTGCACCGGCCCGGCGGGCTCGGCGAACGTCTCGCGCAGGGTCACGTCGTCGGTCCGCCAGACCCGCACGGTCCCGTCGAGGCCGGCGCTGGCCAGCAGGCCGCCGTCGGGGCTGAACGCGACCGACGTGATCTCGCCGGCGTGGCCGGACAGCGTGCGGTGGATGCGGCCGCCCTGCGGGCCCGCGATGACGACGGTCTGGCCCATGCCGTAGGCGACGAGCCGGCCGTTCGGGCTGAACGCCACGCTGCGCGCCGGTGCGACCGCGGGCGGGCGCTGCACGAGGACCGGGTCGCGGCCGGCGACGGCGGCCTCGGCGAGCTCCGGGCCGCCCAGCGCGGCCGGGTCGGCGGTCACGTTGATGAGCGACGCGCCGGTCCACCGGCTGCCGGTGAGCACGGTGCCGGAGAGGTCGGTCGCGACGAGGCGGGCCTCGCTGAAGTCGGCGCCGGCGAGGTCGGCGCCGACCAGCCGGACCCGGTCGAGCGCGGCGCCGACGAACTGCGCGGCGCGCAGCGAGGCCCGGCTGAGGTCGCTCTGCACGAGCCGGGCCGAGGTCAGGTCGGCGCCGGCCAGGTCGGCCTCGCTGAAGTCGTTGCCGGCGATGAGGCTGCCGCGCAGGTTCTGCCCGGACAGCCGGGCCTGGGTGGCGTGCTGCACGCCGACGCGGTCCTGCACGAGCAGCGCGTTCTTCTTGGCCACGTCGCTGGCGGTGAGGCTGTCGAGCACCTGCCGGGCCCACTCGACGGCCGGCCCGCGGCCGACCAGCCCGGCGAAGAAGTCGGCCATGAGCGCGGAGATCGGCCGGTGGCCGAGCACGGCCGGGTTGCGGTCGGGGCCCTGCAGCTGGCGGGCCGCCTCGGCGGCGATCAGCCACTCCAGCACCGACTGGTGCACGAAGCCGAACCGGCCGTCGTCGTCGCGCACGAGCAGGGTGCCCGAGCCGACGAGCTGGGCCGCCTGGTCCTCGTCGAGGAAGCGGTCGGCGAGCGGGCCGAGCGCCTGCGCGGTCTCCTCCTCCAGCTCCGACACGGCGACGGTCCACTCGACGGACTGCCACAGCCGCATCGCGAGGGCGCGCACGGCCCGCCAGCGGTCGTCGGTGGTGAGGACCGGGGTGGCGCCGCGCGGGCTGGCCCGCCAGTCCTCGTGCCGGAACCAGTGGTCGAGCAGCTCGCGGTACAGGTCGGCGGAGCTGATGCTGCCCTCGCGGGCGTGCACGCGGCGCAGCCGCGCCTCGTCGAGGTTGGCGATGAAGCCGAGCATCCGCGGGTTGCGGGACAGGCCGAGCAGGTCGCGGATCTCGCGGATCAGGTCGAGGCGGGCGTCGGCCTTGCGGTGGTCGCCGCCGAAGAGGCGGATGAGGTACTCGCGGATCTGCTCGTCGGTGAAGTCGACCAGCTCGACGAGGTGCGAGCTGCGGACCCGCTCGACGCGCTCGCCGAGCGCGGTGAGCACCTGCTGGGTCGACATGAAATGCTGCGAGCGGCTGCTGATGACCAGCTTGGCCCGGCCCTCCAGGCCCTGGAGCAGGGTCTGCAGCCGGTCGGCCGCCCGGTCGTACGACACCCGCAGGGCCAGCTCGTCGAAGCCGTCGAACATGAGCACGATCCGGCCGCTGCGCAGCATGTACCGGAACGCGTCGAGGTTGATCCGCTTCTCCCCGGAGAACGCGAGGTGCTGCGCGACGAGCTCGTCGACGCTGCGGGCCTTCTCCAGGGTGCGCAGCTCCAGCAGCATCGGCACCAGGTGCGGCAGGCGCTCGGGCATCCGCCGCGCCAGCTCCTGCAGCAGGAAGGTCTTGCCCAGGCCGAAGTCGCCGAGGACGAGCACGAACTCCTGCTCGTCGGTCTCCATCCAGCTGAACACCTGCTCCAGCAGGCCCGGGCGGATCTCGCCGGGTGCGCCGATCACCCGGTACCGCTGCGGCACGTAGGTGGCCGGCGGGTAGAGCCGGCTGTTCTCCAGGCGCTCGGTCTGGCGGGCGAGGTAGCTGCGCAGGTCCATCAGGCCCTGGTACTCGACGAAGCTGCGCAGGTTGACCCCGCGCTTGCGGGCGTGCGCGACGAGCCCCTCGCCGGCGGGCGCGCCGCTGTAGACGAACTCGGAGACGAGATACGGGTCGGCGGCGGCGAAGTCCTGGTGGACGTGCTGCACGAACTGGTCGATGATCCGCTCGGTCACGCCGTTCTCGGCCAGGCCGACCGGCCGCTGGGTGACGAACGAGTCCTCGACCGAGCTGACCCGCAGGTACATCGGCGCCTTCGCGGTCGCGGCCACCGTCACGATGGTGGCGCCGCCGTGCCGCAGCGCGCAGATCTCCTTGACCCGGTCGGCGAACTCCTCGACCCGCCGGGCCCGGCCGCCGGGCTGGATCGTCTCGACCGGCGCCGCCGTGGGCCCGGCCGACGGGAACGTCGCGGTCACGGCGTCGAGGGCGGCCGGGAGGTCCTCGCGGACGAGGCCGCCGTCGCGCGGCGTCCAGCGGGTCAGCCCCTCCGGGGCGATGCGCACGAGCGCGGCGCCGCCCGGCCCGGCGGCCAGCATCGGCGTGCCCGCGCGGACCCCGCCGTTCGAGCCGTGCACGACCAGGTTGAGGTGCGGGGCGACGAGCCGGTCGAGCAGCTCGGCGTCGCGCAGCTCCTCGCCGGCGGCGCCCGCCGGGCCGTGCCGCAGCACGCCGATGCGCAGCCAGCCCTGCCCCGCATACCGCGGCAGCCGCGACTCGAACCACTGGGCCTGCTGCTCACCGATCAGCCCGTAGGCGTCCTCGTCGCGGTGGCTGTGCGCGATCGTCGAGTTGACCCCGGCGACGACCACCTTCAGGTCGGGCTGCTCGAACAGCGACCACGGCTCGCCCGGCGCGAACGACACGTCGGCCACGTCGTGGTAGAACCGGCCGAACATGGCGGCGAACTGGGTCCACTTCGGCCAGAACGGCGGCTCGGCCTCCTCGTCCTCGGCGGCGCGCTGCAGGAAGTAGGAGGCGGCGGCCTCGCGGTTGATGTCGCCCTCGCCCGGCACCAGCACGACCCGCCGCGGCGGCAGGTCGAACAGCGCGGCCAGCTCGGCGAGGTAGCGCAGCGCCTGGTCGTACTCCCACTTGCGGCCGCGCCGGGCCAGGTTGCCGGTCACCACCACGAGGTCGGGCCGGGGCAGCCCGGCGCCGAGCATGATCCGCATTGCCTGGTCCGGACGTTCGCCGGGGCCGTCGTCGGGCTTGCGGAACTCCGGCAGCCCGGCCAGCTGTAGCACCGTAATCGCAGGTCGTTGCTCGTTTCCGGCCACGATTGTGGACACGGTGCCCCCTGTCGCCCATCGACTGGCGCCTACTCTACCGGTTCACGCGATCACGGTGCGACAACCGATCGAGTGCACCCATCCCTGATACTGGGCGCTGTGAACGACTCGGTGGTGGTCGAGCAGCGGCCCGCGCGGGCGGCCAGGTGGCGGCCCGACGCATTGACCTGGGTGGCGATCGCGGTCAGCGTGCTGGGGGCGGCCGCGGTGCTCGTCGGCCCGCTGACCCTCAAGGACGCGACGGCGACCCTGGACCGGGTCGTGGAGTTGCTGATCTTCCTCGGCTTCGTGGTGATCCTGGCCGAGCTGACGGCGAAGGCGGAGGTGTTCGACGTCGTCGCGGCCCGGCTCGCGATCCTCGGCCGCGGCCACTACGCGGTGCTGTTCGTGCTCTGCGTGCTGCTCGCCGCGGCGACCACGATGTTCCTCAACCTCGACACGACCGCGGTCCTGCTGACCCCGGTCATGCTGGCGGTGGCCCGCGCGATGCGCGTCCCTCCCCTGCCGCTCGCCATGACGACCGTCTGGCTGGCGAACACCGCGAGCCTGCTGCTGCCGGTCTCGAACCTCACCAACCTCCTGGCCGGCGACCGCATCGACCTGACGCCGGCCGAGTTCGCGGCCCGCATGGTCCTGCCCCAGGCCGCGTCGATCCTGGCCACCATGGCCTGCCTGTGGCTGTTCTACTGGCGGCGCGGCCGCCGGGGGGCGGACCGCTACACGCCGCCCGCCCCGCACCGCCCGCACGACCGGGTGCTGTTCGTGCTCGCCTCGGTCGCCTGCGTCAGCTTCGTCGTGCTCATCCTGGCCGGGGTGCCGCTCGCCTGGACCACCGGCGCCTGCGCCGGCGCCGTCCTCGTCGGCTTCCTGCTGCGCGACCGGGCCAGCCTGCGCTGGTCGCTCATCCCGGTCCGGCTGCTGTGCTTCGTCACCGGCCTGTTCCTGGTCATGCAGGCCGTCGGCCGGCTCGGCCTCGACGACCTGCTCACCACGATCATGAGCACCGACCCGGGCGTCGCCGGCACCGTGCGCGCCGCCGCGACCGGGGCCGGCCTGTCCAACCTCATCAACAACCTGCCGGCCTACGTCGCGGGTGAGTCGGCGGTGCCGGTCGCCAACCACACCCAGCTGCTGGGCCTCCTCCTCGGGACGAACATCGGGCCGATCATCGTGCCTTGGGCATCCCTCGCCACGCTGCTGTGGTACGAACGGTGCCGGGCCCAGAACGTGACCGTCTCCTGGCGCACCTTCGTCCTCACCGGCGCCGTCACCGCCGTGGTCACCCTCGGCGCCTCGGTCGCCGTCCTCCTGCTGATCGGATAACCATGATTTTCATTACCGTGAAGTTCCGCGTCCGGCCCGAGCACGCCGACGCCTGGCCGTCGATCACCGCCGCGTTCACCGCGGCGACCCGCGCGGAGCCGGGCAACCTGTGGTTCGACTGGTCCCGCAGCCTCGACGACCCCGACGAGTACGTGCTCGTGGAGGCGTTCCGCGACGACGCCGGCGAGGCGCACGTGACGTCGGAGCACTTCAAGGAGGCGCAGCGGACGCTCCCGCAGTACCTCGTCGAGACCCCGCGGATCGTGAACGTCACCGTCCCGCAGGACGACTGGTCACAGCTCGGCGAGATGGCCGTCTGACCGTCCTACCCGCTGCGGCCGCGGCTCAGTAGGGGTAGTGGGGCGCCACCTCGGTCGTGGTCAGCCAGCGGCGCTGGGTGAACTCGTCGAGGTTGTCGTCGCCGCCCGAGCGGCCGCCCAGGCCCGACTGGCCGATGCCGCCGAACGGTGCCAGCGCCTCGTCCTGCGGGGTGGCGTCGTTGACGTGCGCCATGCCGCCGCGCAGGCGGCGCGCCACCGCGAGGCCGCGGCGCTGGTCGGCGGTGACCACGGAGTTGACGAGGCCGTACTCGGTGTCGTTGACGACCCGGATCGCCTCCTCCTCGTCCGCGACCACGAGCACCGGGGCGACCGGCGCGAAGATCTCCTCCCGCCACAGCCGCATGCCCGGGTGCACCGACGTGACGACCGCCGGCCGGAAGTACGGCACCGGCTCCGGCCCGCCCGTCAGCACCGTCGCCCCGTCCGCGACCGCCGCCGACAGCAGCTCCGCCGCCCGGGCGTGCTGCCGCCCGTTGATCATCGGACCGAGCCCGACCGCGTCGGTGTGCGGGTCGCCGACCCGGATCGCGGCGGCCCGCGCCGTCAGCGCCGCCACGTAGGCGTCGGCGACGGCGGCGTGCACGACGTGGCGGCCGGCCGTGATGCAGGTCTGGCCCTGGTAGTGGAAGCTCGACCAGGCCCCGATCATCGCGGCCTGCTCGACGTCGGCGTCGTCGAGCACGACGAGCGCGTTGTTGCCGCCGAGCTCCAGGGACACCTTCTTCAGCAGTCCGCCGGCCGTCGCCGCGATGGACCGCCCGACCGCCGTGGACCCGGTGAAGTGGACCATCGCGGTCGCGGGGTGGACGACGAGCCGCTCCCCGACCTCGGCGCCGCCCTGCACGACCTCGAAGACGCCCGGGGGCAGCCCGGCCGCCTCGAACAGCTCGGCGAGCGCCGCGCCGCCGGACAGCGGCGTCTCCGGCGACGGCTTCAGCACCACGGCGTTGCCGAGGGCGAGCGCGGGCGCGATGACCCGCATGCCGAGCACGAGCGGGAAGTTCCACGGCGTGATCGCGGCGACGACGCCCAGCGGCACCCGCTCGGCGAGGCTGAACCGGCCCGCGTGGTTCGACGGCCGCACCTCGGCCACCGGCCGGGAGGCGAGGCCGGCGGCCTCGTACAGCTCGCCGGTGGCGGCACCGATCTCGTAGTCCGCCTTGCCGGGGATCGAGCCGGTCTCCCGCACAATGAGCTCACGCAGCGCGGCGGCCCGCGCGCCGAGCTCGGCCGCGGCCCGGCGCAGCACGGCGGCGCGCTCGGCGTACGTCAGGGCGGCCCACCCCGCTTGTGCCTGCGCCGCTCGCTCGACGGCGGCGTCGACATCCGCCGCCGTGGTCGCCGCCACGCTGCCGAGCGTGGCACCGGATGCCTTGTCCAGGGCGAGAAGTGTGGTCATTGGTCTGCTCCTCAGGATGGCGGTGTTCCGTGGAGGTGCCGCCGGGCGAGGGCGAGCGCCCCCGCCACCGGCGGCCGGTCGAGCAGGTACACGGTCAGCCCGGCGTGCTCGCGCGCGACAGCGTCGCGGAACGCGTCGAACAGCGCCGGCTGGCTCGTCATGACCCCGCCCGCCGCGACCACGTGCGTCAGCGCGGCGTTGCGTGGGGTGTCGGGCCGGTCGAGACCGGCCGATGCGGGAGGCGTCGTTCGGAGCAGGACGCCGACGAGCGCGGCGAGGCTGGTGGCGCCGGCGGTGATGACGGCGCGGGCGTCGGCGGAGCCGGCGTCGGCCGCCGCGAAGACCGCCGGGGCGCGCGTCGCCCAGTGCGTGGCGTCGGTGTTGTCGTTGACGGTGCGGGCCAGGGCGGTCGGGCTGTCGACGGCGAACGCCTCGAGCAGCGCCGGGAGCAGCGCGTCGGCCGGGCCGCGGGCGTCGTGCCGGGTCAGGGCCGCCCGGACCGCCTCGCGCACCAGTGCCGGGGCGCTGCCCTCGTCGCCGAGGACCCAGCCCCAGCCTCCGGCGAAGCCGAGCGAGCCGTCGGGGCGGACCGCGACGGCGATCGACCCCGTCCCGGCGATGACACCGATGCCGGCGGCCAGGCCCGCGGCGGGGACGAGGAGCGCCGCGTCGTTGGTGACGGTCGCGGGGACGCCGGTCACCCGGGCGAGCGCGTGCTGCAGCTCGGCGCAGTGCTCCTCGGTGTCGCAGCCCTGGGCGCCGACGCCGATCGCGACGACGGTGGCGCCCGGTGGCCGGTGCCGCTCGACCGCGGCCGCGATCCAGCGCGCGGCGCCCGCCGCCGGCTCGGCCGCCCAGTCGTCGCTGACGTCGACCGCGTCGGCGAGCCGCACACCGTCGACGGTCTCGATCCAGATCTGGGTCTTGGTGCCACCGATGTCGAGCCCGGCGACCACCGCGACGCCGCCGGCCGCCGGGAGGCCCGCGGGCGACCCGCCAGGGGCGCTCGCAGGGGCGTTCACAGGGCCGCTCACAGGGCCGCGACCTTCGTGTCGTCGTGCTCGAAGACGAAGTCCTCGACGTCGATGCCGGACCGGGCCGCCGTCTGCGCCACCAGGGTCTGGAGCACCACGGCCTCCAGAATGGCGCGCTGGCTCGGCGGCAGGGCCGGCAGCCGCACCACCTGGAACCGCGGCCCCGGCTCGGCCGCCTCGGCGGTCACCAGGACGACCGCGTGGCCGGCGGCGGCGAGGGTGCGCGCCACGTCGGCCTCGCGCTGGTCGCCGATGAGGACGTGGGCGGTGCCGCCGGCCGACTCCATGGCGCCGTGCAGATACTGCCGGGTGCTCATGGCGGTCGCCGGCAGGCGGACGACCTCGCGGAAGAGCAGCGCGCCGGCCTCGGCCGAGCCCACCGACGGCCCGGCGCCGACGAAGTCGGCCGCGCGGACCCCGGCGAACGTGGCGGCGAGCTCGTCGGCCCGCGCCGCCAGCGCCGCCTCCAGCTCGTGCAGCCGCTGCGGCAGCAGCGCCCACGACGGGTCGACGCGGCCACCGCCCCGACCGTCGCCGCGGCCGTCGTCCCACGCCTCCGCGATCATGCCGAGGCCGGCGACGGTCGCCGTGTAGCCGATCGTCGACGCGTAACTGTCGGGCAGGTCACCCAGCGGCAGGTGCCGGGCTGCCGCGGCGGCGATCGGCGACCGGCGGGCGTTGGTCACCGCGTAGCGCAGCGGCTCGCCGACCGACTGCAGCACGGCGAGGGTCTCGGCACTGCGGCCGCTCTGCGACACGGCGACGAGCGGGTGGTCGGTCTCCGGATACGGCAACGGGTGGTCGCCGGCACCGAGCCGCCAAGCGTGGACCCCCCGCCGGCGCAGCGTCCAGGTGGGGGCGCAGGCGGCGGCCAGGCTGGCCCCGATCGCGACGAAGATCGGGCCGGGCCCGCGGAACCAGCCGTCCGCCTGCCGGGCCTCGACCTCGGCGGTCAGCGTTCGGATCGCGTCGCGCAGCGCGTCGTGCTGCTGGGCGCGGGCGGCGGCGAAGGTGATGTGGCCCTCCGGCGTTGACATCGTTACTCCGTAGTTCGGTCGCAGCGGCGGTGAGGTCGGGTGGTCGTTCAGCTGTGGCAGTGGTGGCCGACGGACGCGGGCACGTCGAGGGTCGGGTTGGCGCCGAAGAAGCCGGACGGCTTGAGCGCGAACCCGGTGGTGTCCACCGGCATCACCGGCCAGTCCTCGGGGCGCGGGAAGTGCGTCAGCCCGAACGTGTGCCAGACCACGATGTCGGTGCCGTCGACGTCGCGGTCGGCCGCGACCCAGGCCGGCATGCCGGCGCCTCCGGGGTGCTGGTTGACGAGGTCGCCGGCCGGATACTGCTCGGCGGGGTCGTATGCCGTCACCCAGAGGTGCCCGGTGGCGAACGTGGCGCGCCGGTGCAGGTCGGAGCCGGCGTCGGCGAGCAGCGCCGGCTGGCCCTGCGGATGCAGAACGTAGGCGACGTCGCGGCCGAGCCGGTTCTGCACGGCCGGGTTGCCGATCCGCCAGGTGCGGCCGCGGTTGCCGTCCGCCGTGCGGGGGCCGTCGCTCTCCCGGTGCAGCCGGGTCACCTGCTGGGTGATGCCGGTGCCGGTCGGGTTGGCCGGCCCGCGCGGCACGGCGACCGCGTCGACCTCCTCTACGTAGTTGTCCGGCCCGTCGACCGTGACGTCGAGGCGCGCGCTGAACAGGTGTTGGTGGTGCGGCGCGCCGAGGGCCGGGGCGACCTCCGTGGCGAACGGGTAGTCGCCGCCGGGGTTGGGATGGCCGGAGGTGAACACGACGCCGGTGGCCTTGACCTCCAGCTCGATCGTGCCGTCGAGGTAGAAATACCAGTAGAACCCGTAGTCGTAGTTGCCGACGGTGACGAAGAACGAGACGACGAGGCGCCGGTTGCGCCGCACGTCGCTGGAGCCGGTGAAGGAGCTGGTGTGCTTCCACAGCACGCCCCAGTCCTCCTCGTGGATGCAGATCGCCTGCGGGATGGTGCGCGGGTTGCCGGCGTTGTCGGCGACGACCACGTCGAGGTAGGTGATGTCGCCGACGCAGTCGCAGCCGAGCTCCAGCGAGTTGGCGAAGTTGCCGAGCAGATACTCTCCGCCGTCGAAGAACGTCTGGAACCAGCGCTGTGGGCTGGGGTCGGCGTAGGGCACGACCATCTCGGCGATCGACGCGCGGTAGAGCACGGGCCGGCCGGCGACGGAGATGTCGCGCAGCACCAGCCCCTCGCGTGAGTCGAACGAGACCTGCAGCCGCCACCCGAGCCACTCCAGGACGTTGTCGGCGCCGATGGCGAAGCTCGGCCCGTGCGGCTGGGTGATCTCGATCGGCCGGAAGCCCTCACGGACCGGTCCGACGAAGTCGGCGAGGTGGAAGTTGCCGTCCTCCTCGGGCACGGCGAGCACGGCCGCGTCGAGGACCTCGACGACCTCGCGGGCGATGACGTCGACATAGGCCACGACTCCGTCGACCGGATGCGCCCAGGGCAGGTCGTCGGGGCTCTTCTGCAGGAAGGTGAACGTGCGCTGCAGGCGCCGGCCCTGCTCGTCGTCGGTCATGGCCGCACCGGCCGACAGCGGCTGCACGCGCAGCACCGACAGGTCGGTCAGGCCCCGCCGCTGCATGGCGGCGAGCCAGCGCGGGTCCTTGTGGACGATCTCCTCGACCATCGCGAACTCCAGCATCACGACCGGCACCTGGCCGTCGCGGGCCGGGTCGATCCGGACCGACGAGACGACCCGGTCCTCGCCGGGGCAGACGACGACGTCGTGCGACGTGCCGTCGGCCATGTCGATGAGCATCGCCCGGAACCGGCGCGGCACCTGCGCGCCGCCGGCGGACAGCTGCCGCTTGTCGGGCTCGAGCAGGCCCAGGTAGGCCACGTGCGTGGTCTCCGTCAGCAGACCACCGCGGACAAGGAGCTCGCGAGCGGCCGAGATCTCCTCGGCGCGCAACGGTGCCAGTGCGCTCGACACGCTGGACGGTGCGACCACGACAGTTCCTCCCCGGACCAGAGCCATACCCGATGTCGACCACACAATACCAATTTTTGCGCTGTGGTACAGCGTGGCGTGGCACTCACTCACAAGATGCTGCCGAATCCGGCAAAACCACCGCGGCAATCGCCCTATCTGGTCTTCTGTGGTTTGCACAAACCGTGATCTTCCGCGATGATGCGACTGTGACCGAGGCTTCGATGTCCACGTCGATCCGCGCCGACCATCCCGAGCCGCTCTGGATCCAGGCCGTCAACCTGATCAAGGACCAGATCGCCACGGGTGCGCTCAATGCCGGCAGCCGGCTCCCTCCGGAGCGGGAGCTGTGCGAGCGGCTGGGCATCAGCCGGGTGACGTTACGCAAGGCCCTCACCACGCTGGTGGACGAGGGCATCCTGAGCGCGTCCCACGGCCGCGGCTGGTATGTCGCGCCGAGCGCCACCACCCGCGAGTGGCCGAACAGCCTGGAGTCGTTCACCGAGACCGCCAACCGGATGGGCCTGGCGCCCAGCTCCAGCGTGCTGCGGCAGGAGATCGTGGCCGCCGACCTGGACCAGGCCGAGGAGCTGTCGATCGCGCCGGGCACCCCGCTGTTCGTGCTGGAGCGGGTGCGCCTGCTCAACGACGTGCCGATCGCGCTCGACCTGACGCAGGTGCCGGCCGACATGGTGCCGGGCATCGTCGAGGCCGACTTCCGGATCCGCTCGCTCTACGGCCAGCTCGCCACCGCCGGGCTCGACCCGGTCAAGGCGGACGCGACGATCGAGGCGCAGGAGGCCGACGCCTACCTCGCCGACCACCTGCAGCTGGAGATCGGCAAGCCGGTGCTGGTGATGCGGCAGCTGGTGTTCAACGGCGCCGACCGGCCGCTCTTCTCCTCGGTGGTGCGCTACCGCGGCGACCGCTACCGGCTGCGGACCTCGTTCCTGCGCACCGGCCCGGCCCGGCCCTCGTGGGGGCTGCGCTAGCGTCACTTGCCGATGCCCTGGCTGAGGCCCTGGATGAACTGGCGCGAGAAGACCACGAACAGCACGACGAGCGGCACCGCACCCAGCGTCAGCGCGCCGAGCAGTGCGGGGTAGTCGTTGAGGAACTGCCCGACGAACTGCTGCACCCCGAGCGTCACCGTCTGGTTCTCCTCGCTCGGCGCCAGGATCAGCGGGAACCAGAGGTCGTTCCAGATCGGCAGCATGGTGACCGACGCGACGGCGGCCAGGCCGGGCCGGACCATCGGCAGGACGATCGACAGCGTGCGCAGCTCGCCCGCGCCGTCGAGGCGCGCCGCCTCCTTCACGTCGTGCGGGACGCTGCGGAAGTACGTCATGAGCAGCGCGACGGCGAGCGGCAGGCTCATCGCCGTGTAGACCAGGACCAGCGCCGTCAGCGTGTCCATCAGGCCCCACGAGATCATCGTCCGCAGGATCGGCACCGTGCCCAGCCGGATCGGCAGCATGATGCCGGCGACGAAGAACCCGCCGATGAGCGGCGCGAACCGCACCCGGTACTCGGTCAGCGCGAACGCGGCGAGCGTCGCGAGCACCAGCGTCAGCACGGTGCTGCTCACGGTGACGATCAGGCTGTTGCGGTAGTTGGCCGTGAAGTGGCCGCGCTGGAACACCCGCTCGTAGCCGCCCATGCTGAACGTGTCGCTATTGGGCAGGGCGAACGGATGCTCGAAGATCGCCGGCGTGGTCTTGAACGAGTTGACCACGATCAGCAGGATCGGCGCGATCGCCAGGACGGCGAACACGATCAGCAGCCCGTGGACGACCAGCGACCCGGCCCGCTCCGACCCGCGCTTGCTGCCGGTCCGCCGCGCGTCACGCGCCTTCGCCGCCGGCACCGGCCCGGCCGCGGTGCTCACACCAGTCACGTCGCCACCACTCACAGCTCGTAGGACCTCAGCCGGCGGTGCAGCAGCCCGAAGTACGCACCGGTGATGAGGAGGATGATCAGGAAGATCACGCTGGCGACCGTCGCGCCGAGGTCGAGGTCGGCGACCTGGCCGCTCGAGCCGAAGAACGTGCGGTAGAACAGCGTGCCGAGGATGTCGGTGCTGTAGTTCGGGCCGGGTGCCGAGCCGTTGAGCGCGAACACCAGGTCGAACCCGTTGAACGTCCAGATGTAGGTCAGGATCGCGATCAGCCCGAACTGCGGGGCGATGAGCGGGAACTTGATCCGCCAGAACGCCGTCCACGCGTTCGCGCCCTCGACCCGGGCCGACTCGAGGATGTCGCCGGGCACGGCCAGCAGCGCCGCGTACAGGAAGATCATCGGGATGCCGACGTACTGCCACACCGACATCAGCGAGATCGTGGGCAGCGCGGTGCGCTCGTCACCGAGCAGCGGGAAGTCCACCAGGCCCCACAGCGGGTTGATGATGAGCCGCCAGATGAAGCCGACGATGACGACCGACAGCGTGGTCGGGATGAACAGCAGCGTCCGGTACAGCCCGGTGGAGCGGCGCAGCCGCCCGGACGTGAGCAGCGCGGCGAGGAGCAGGCCCAGCGGCACCTCGACCAGCAGGTGGATCGCGAAGAACTCGACGTTGTTCGTCAGCGCGTTCCAGAAGCGCTCGCTCGTCGTCGGGTTGCTGAACAGGTGGACGTAGTTGTCGAGACCGACGAACCGGGCGGCGCCCTCGTCGGTGTCGAACAGGCTGAAGTACATCGAGTTGAGCAGCGGCAGGGCCGCGAACGTCACGTAGACCGCGAGCGCGGGCAGCGTGAAGGCGAGGAAGTACCGGTAATGGGCCCTTCGCACCGACGGGTTCCTTTCGGGTCCGTTCCACGAGCGTGATCATGGGGATGTGTCAGGCTACGCCCGGCACATCCCCGCCGGGCCTACTTCTTCTGCGGCTCGTACCAGCCGGACAGCCCCTTCTGCAGCTCGGCCGTGGCCTCCTGCGGGCTGAGGTTCTTCGTGTACATCAGCTGCAGCACCCGCCAGACCTCGTCGTCGAACGGCGGGGTGCCGGCACTCAGCCGGTCGAGGCCGAGCCGGGGCGTGAGCTTCGCGCCCTTCTTGAGGTCGGCGAACGACTGGGCGAGCGCGTTCGTGTACTGCACGGGCTGCTTGCCCATCGAGAAGAACCCGGGCAGCTTGTTGACGTAGAGCGACTGGAACTCGGGCGTCGCCGTCCACGCGAGGAACGTCTCCGCCTCCGCCTTGTGCTTGCTCGCCGCGTTGATGCCGATCGCCATGTCGGGCATCTCCTGCAGGTAACGGTCGCCGCCCGCGGTCGCCGCCGGTGGGCCGAACACGCCGACGTTGAGGTTGCCGACCGCGACCTGGTTGATGTCCCACGAGCCGTCCGGCAGGATCGCGGCCTTGCCGAGCGCGAACAGCTGCGTCATGTCGGCGTACTTCAGGCTCTCGGAGCCCTTGGGCAGGTAGGGCTTCCAGGCGTCGAACGCCGAGAACGCGGCCACGAACTCCGGGTCGGTGACCTTCTTGGTGCCCTTGATGAGCCCCTGGCGACCCTCCTCGCCCTTCCAGTAGGCCGGGCCGATGCTGTACAGGCCGTTGTACGCCAGTTGCCAGGACTCCGCCGACCCGAGGGCGAGCGGTGCGTACTTCCCGTTGTCCTTGATCGCCTTGAGCACCCCGAGGAACTCGTCCTGGGTGGTCGGCACCTTCAGGCCAAGCTCGGCGAAGATGTCCTTGTTGTAGAAGAAGCCGGCCAGCACGGCGGCGGTGGGCACGCAGTAGCGGCTGCCGGCGTCGTCGGACCAGGGGTCCAGCGCCTGGGCGTCGAACGCCTCGAGAACCGGCTTGCCGTCGAGCTTCTCGAAGTAGCCCTTCTTGATCCACGACCGGTTGACGTCATAGGGCCGGCAGGTGATGAGGTCCGGCCCGGTGCCGCCGTCGACCTGCGACTGGATCGCCGCGTTGTATTCATTGGTATTGGTCGGGCTGAACTTCACGTCGATCGTCGGGTGCGCCTTCTCGAACGCCGGCAGGATCTCGTCCTGCCACATGGCGAGGTCCTCGGTCCGCCAGCTGCCGAGCGTGAGGACGACCTTGCCGGAGTCACCGCCGGCCGAGGGTGAGCAGGCCGAGGTCAGGACGGCCACCGCCGTCGCGACCAGCGCAACGGACGCACGGAATGCACGCATGGGGTTGCCTCTCGTCATCGTTGCCATCGCGCGGCTCACGAGGGGCCGGCGCCTGATGCGGGAGCATACACAGGTAGACACTGTGGTAACAAGAGGTACAGCTTTGGTTTGCAGTGATGCTATGGTGCATGTCCACCGCAGACCACTTCCAGGAGGATCCATGATCGGCGTCGGCCTGCTCGGGTCGGGGTTCATCGGCGAGACCTACGCGGAGGCGCTCGACGACGTCCGGGACGCGCGCCTCGTCGCGCACTACTCGCGCTCGCGCGAGCGCGCGGCCGCCTTCGCCGCACGGCCGGGCCGCGACTCGAGACCACACGAGACCATGGCGGCGCTGTGCGCCGACCCCGGGGTCGACCTCGTGGTCGTCGCGCTGCCCAACGAGGTGCACCTGGAGGCGGTGCGGCTGGTGGCGGCGGCCGGCAAGGGCGTCATCTGCACCAAGCCCCTCGCCCGCACCGGGCCCGAGGCGGCCGAGATCCTCCGGGTGGTCACCGAGGCCGGCGTCTGGCACGGCTACGCCGAGAGCTCGGTCTTCTCCCCCAACATCGTCAAGGCCCACGACATCGTCGCCGCCGGCGGCATCGGCGACGTGCTGTGGATGCGGGCCCGCGAGGGCCACTCGGGCCCGCACGCCCCGCACTTCTGGGACGCGGAGACGGCCGGCGGCGGTGCCCTGCTCGACATGGGCTGCCACACGATCGAGTCGGCACGGCACTTCTTCGGCCGCGACAACCGGATCGTCGAGGTCTTCGCGTGGGGCGCGACGCTCGCGCACGCCGACCGCACGACGGGCGAGGACACGTCGATCGCGCTGCTGAAGTTCGCCGGCGGTCAGGTCGCGTCGATCGAGAGCTCCTGGGTGGAGAAGGGCGGCATGCAGCTGCGGCACGAGATCGTCGGCAGCGCCGGCCGGCTCGTCACCGACACCGCGTCGACGCCGGTGTGGGGGTTCATCAGCAATCCCGTCGGCTATCTCGTGGAGAAGGCCGACGCCGACACCGGCTGGGTGTATCCCGTGCCCGAGGAGACCCGGGCCTACGGGTTCTCACAGGAGATGCGCCACTTCGTCGAGCGGTTCGCGGCCCAGGAGGCGCCGCTGGAGACCTTCCACGACGGCTGGGTCGTCAACACGGTGATCGACGCCTGCTATCGCTCGATGCGGTCGGGCCGCTGGGAGCCGGTCACCTACTGAGCGAGGCGCCGGCCCCGAACGTGACGCGCCCCATCAGCCGGTGACCCCGTAGCGGATGATCGTCCGCAGGCGCTGCGGTGCGGTGCGGCGCGGGTCGCTCAGGTAGATCTCGTGGTGCAGGCCGGTGACCTCGCGGTCGTGCCGGGCCGCGAACGCCAGCAGCCGCTCGATCGCCGGGGTCTCCTCCGCGTACGGGCCGACGTGCAGCACCTGCACCGACGGGCCCTCCGCGAACGTCTCGAAGCGCACCCCCTCGATGTCGTGCATCGCCGGGTCCGCCTCGGCCGGCTGCTGGAGCAGCATCGTCCACCTCCAGGCCGAGCGGTCGCCGCGGCCGTCCCCGACGTCGCTCCACCGGCCCTGCAGCGGCGGCACGCTGTACACGACGCCGGACGCCTTGAGCGCGGCCCGGACCCGGTAGGCGGCCCGGTACAGCCGCCCGACCGCGTCGAGGTACGCCTCCCCGGCGGGGTCCCCGGCGCCGTCCACCATCAGGAACGGCAGCGGCGGGACGTCGACGAACCCGGGTTCGGCGCCCGCGGTGTACAGCGGCCGGTACAGCCTGCGCAGATCCAGCGTGGTCATCGGCGGTCACTCCTCTGCGACCGGCACCACGAGCTGGGTCACCAGCCGGTCCGGTTCGGTGGTCGTCGGGTCGGTCAGGTAGAGCTCGCGGGCGGCGCCGAGCGGCACGAGCCCGCGCTCGTGAATCCAGGCGAAGACGGACTGGTACGTCAGCGGCAGCTGCTCGTAGGGCCCGCTGTGCACGGCCACCGCCGCCGCCGTCGCCGGCAGCTCGGCGACCTCCAGCCCGGCGGGCGGCGGCCCGGCCGCGGGCGCGCCGGCGGCGACGGGCAGGTCGCCGTCGAGGTCGGTCGGGAACAGGCCCCACAGCGGGCCGGTGAACGGCACGCCGGCGGCGAGGAAGCGGGCCACGCAGCCGGCGACCGCCGGGCCCACGTCGTCGGCCGTGCACACGGAACGGGCGACGAGCAGGCGGCGGACGGGCTCCCGGGTCAGGCGCACGTCGTGCTGGAGCAGCCCCTCGGTGAGCAGCCGCTGCAGCGCGTCCACCGTGCGGCGGGCCCGGGCCAGCTCCCGCTCCAGCCGGTCGCGCTGGGCCACGAGCACGGCCGCCCGGTCGTCCTCGTCACCGGCGAGGATCTCGGCGATCGCCGGCAGCGGCACGTCGAGCGACCGCAGCAGCCCGATCGCCATCGCGTCGCGGACCTGCGAGCGGCGGTAGAACCGGTAGCCGGTCGCGGCGTCGACCTCGGCCGGCCGCAGCAGGCCGAGCTCGTCGTAGTGGCGCAGCCGCTTGACGGTCAGCCGGCACAGCCGGGCGAACCCGCCGATCGTGAGACGTTCACTGGGCACGGGCCCATCCTGGACCCTCCCACAGTGGCCGGGTCCAGCCCCCGTTGACGGGCGCCCCGCGGTTCAGTACGGTGCAGCGGAAGCCGTCAATGTTAGCGCTCTACAACGGGCACCTGCCGCCAGCTTGGGTCCGATTTGTTAGCGCTAACAACCAACCCTGGACCGCCACTGGGGTGACCATGGATCGCGCGCCCGTGCTCTCGATGTGCCGGATCAGCAAGGAGTTCCCCGGGGTCAAGGCCCTGGCCGGGGTGGACTTCCGGCTGTACCCCGGAGAGATCCACGCCCTCATGGGCGAGAACGGCGCCGGGAAGTCGACCCTGATCAAGGTGCTGACCGGGGTCCACAGCGCCGACGCCGGGCGGATCACGCTCGACGGCGAGGCCGTGAGCTTCGCCGGGCCGGCGGCGGCCACCCACGCCGGGATCAGCACCGTGTACCAGGAGGTCAACCTCTGCCCCAACCTCTCGGTGGCGGAGAACATCTTCATCGGCCGCGAGCCGACCCGCTTCGGGCACATCCGGTGGAGGACCATGCGCCGGCGCGCGGCGGAGCTGCTCCGCGACCTCCAGCTCGACCTCGACGTGACCGCCCAGCTCGACGACTACCCGATCGCCATCCAGCAGATGGTCGCCATCGCCCGCGCCGTCGACGTCGAGGCCAAGGTGCTGGTGCTCGACGAGCCGACGTCCAGCCTCGACCAGGGCGAGGTCGACCGGCTGTTCCGGGTCATGCGCCGGCTGCGGGAGCAGGGCATCGCGATCCTGTTCGTGTCGCACTTCCTGGACCAGGTGTACGAGATCTGCGACCGGATGACCGTCCTGCGCAACGGCACCGTCGTCGGCGAGCACCGAGTCGGCGACCTGCCCCAGCTGGAGCTCGTCGGGCTGATGCTCGGCAAGGAGCTCGACAGCCTCGACGACCTGCCGCGGCACCGGCCCGACCGCGCCGAGCCGGTCGTCGTCGCCGACGGGCTGGGCCGCTCGCCGGCGGTCGAGCCGTTCAGCCTCACGATCCACAAGGGCGAGGTGGTCGGGCTGGCCGGGCTGCTCGGCTCCGGCCGCACCGAGATCGCCCGGCTGCTGTTCGGCGCCGACCGGCCCGACACCGGCCGGCTCACCGTGAAGGCCGCGGCCGTCACGCCGGAGCCGCACGAGGCGGTGCGGCGCGGCATCGCGTTCTGCTCCGAGGACCGGCGCACCGAGGGGCTCGTCGAGCAGCTCACCGTCGAGGAGAACATCCTGCTCGCGCTCCAGGCCTCGCGCGGCTGGTCCCGGCCGATCCCGAAGCGGCGCCGGCAGGAGGTCGTCGACTGGTACATCGCCGGCCTCGACATCCGCCCGGCCAACCCCGACCTGCCGGTCCGCGAGCTCAGCGGCGGCAACCAGCAGAAGGTGCTGCTGGCGCGGGCCATGCTCACCGACCCGTGCCTGCTCATCCTCGACGAGCCGACCCGCGGCATCGACGTCGGCGCCAAGGCCGAGATCCAGCGGCTCGTCGTCGAGCTCGCCGGGGCCGGCATGGCCGTCGTGTTCGTCTCGGCCGAGCTCACCGAGATCCTGCGGATGAGCCACACGATCGCCGTCCTGCGCGACCGCCGGATCGTCGCGCGGGTCACCGACACCGACCACCTCGACAGTGCCCGCCTCCTGCGCGAGATCGCCGGGTAACCCGGGTAACCAGGAAAGGACCACATCATGGCCCGACTGAGCCGCCGCCGGCTGCTGCAGACCACCGGCGCCACCGCCGTGGCGACGACGTTGATCCCCGGCGCGGTCGCGGAGGCCGCGCTGGCCCCGGCGCGTGCCGACATCGGTGTCGGTGCATACCCGTTCGAGCTCGGCCAGGTCCGGCTGACGACCGGGCGCTTCCTGGACAACCAGAACCGGACGCTGTCGTACCTGAGGTTCGTCGACGTCGACCGGTTGTTGTACAACTTCCGCGGCAACCACCGCCTGTCCACGAACGGCGCCGCGGCGACCGGCGGGTGGGACGCGCCGACGTTCCCGTTCCGCACCCACATGCAGGGCCACCTCCTGACCGCGTGGGCCCAGGCCTGGGCCGTGCTCGGCGACACGACCTGCCGCGACAAGGCCAACGCCATGGTCGCCGCCCTCGCCGCGTGCCAGGCCAACAACGCGGCGGCCGGGTTCTCCACGGGCTATCTGTCCGGCTTCCCCGAGTCCGACTTCACCGCCCTGGAGTCGGGGACGTTGAGCAACGGCAACGTCCCCTGGTACTGCATCCACAAGACCCTCGCCGGCCTGCTCGACGTCTGGCGGTACATCGGCACAAATCAATCACGCGACGTGCTCCTCGCGCTCGCCGGATGGGTCGACTGGCGCACCGGGCGGCTCAGTTCCAGCCAGCTGCAGACGGTGCTCGGGACCGAGTTCGGCGGCATGAACGCCGTCCTCACCGACCTCTACCAGCAGACCGGCGACGCCCGCTGGCTCACCACCGCCCAACGCTTCGACCACGCCGCCGTCTTCAACCCCCTCGCGTCCAACACCGACCAGCTCAACGGGCTGCACGCGAACACCCAGGTCCCGAAGTGGATCGGCGCCGCCCGCGAGTACAAGGCCACCGGCACCACCAGATACCGGGACATCGCCGTCAACGCCTGGAACATCACCGTCGCCGCCCACACCTACGCCGTCGGCGGCAACAGCCAGGCCGAACACTTCCGCGCCCCCAACGCGATCGCCGGCTACCTCACCGACGACACGTGCGAGCAGTGCAACACCTACAACATGTTGAAGCTGACGCGCGAGCTGTGGCTGCTCACGCCGGACAACACGGCGTACTTCGACTTCTACGAACGGGCCCTGCTCAACCACCTCATCGGCGCGCAGAACCCGGCCGACAGCCACGGCCACGTCACGTACTTCACGCCGCTGCGCCCCGGGGGCCGGCGCGGCGTCGGCCCGGCATGGGGCGGCGGGACGTGGAGCACCGACTACGACAGCTTCTGGTGCTGCCAGGGCACCGGCGTGGAGACGAACACCAAGCTGATGGACTCCATCTACTTCTACAACGGCACCACGCTGACGGTGAACCTGTTCGTGCCGTCGGTGCTGACCTGGACCCAGCAGGGCGTCACCGTCACCCAGACCACCACCTATCCGGCCGGCGACACCACGACGCTGACCGTCACCGGCGGCGGCACCTGGACCATGCGCATCCGCATCCCGGCCTGGACGAGCGGCGCCACCGTCACCGTCAACGGCACGACCCAGAACGTCACCCCCGGCACGTACGCCACCCTCACCCGCACCTGGGCCGGCGGCGACACCGTCACCGTCAGGCTCCCGATGCAGGTCGCCGTCAAGGCCGCCAACGACAACGCCAACGTCGTCTCCGTCCACTACGGACCCGTCGTGCTCGCCGGCAACTACGGCAGCACCGCCCTGACCGCGCTCCCCGCGCTCACCACGTCGTCGGTCACCCGCACCAGCACCACGGCCCTGCAGTTCACCGCCAGCGCGAACGGCAGCAACGTCGGCCTCGGCCCGTTCCACGACGCGCACGGCTTCAACTACACCGTCTACTGGAGCACCGGCGGCAGCAACTACCGCCTCGTCAACGCCGCCAGCGGGCTCGTCCTCGGCATCCAGAACATGTCCACCGCCGACGGCGGCCTCGCGCTGCAGTGGACCGACAACGGCACCGCCGACCACGACTGGGAGCTCGTCGTCGACGGCACGTACGTCCGGCTGCGCAACCGCAACAGCGGCAAGGTCCTCGGCGTGACGAACATGTCCACCGCCGACAACGCCGTCGTCCTGCAGTGGGCCGACAACGGCACCGCCGACCACCGCTGGACCGTCGTCGACAACGGCGACGGCTCGCACAAGCTGCGCAACGCCAACAGCGGCAAGCTCCTCGGCATCCAGGGCAACTCGACCGCCAACGGCGGCCAGGCCGTGCAGACCCCCGACGACGGCAGCGCCGACAACCTGTGGCGGTTCGTGCCCAACGGCGCCCGCCGCATCCAGAACGTCGCCAGCGGCCGCGTCCTCGGCGTCACCAACATGTCCACGGCCGACGGCGCCCTGGTCGTCCAGTGGGACGACAGCGGCACCGCCGACCACCTCTGGACCGCCGTCGTCGACGGCGCCTACCTCCGCCTGCGCAACGGCAACAGCGGCAAGGTCCTCGGCGTCGAGAACAACGGCACGGCCAACGGCACCCGCGCCGTCCAGCTCCCCGACACCGGCGCCAACGACCGCCGCTGGCGGCTGCGCCACACCGGCAGCGGCAGCTTCCGCATCCAGAGCGCCAACGGCGGCCGCGTGCTCGGCGTCAGCGGCGCCTCCACCGCCCAGGGCGCGCAGATCGTCGTCTGGGACGACAACGGCACCAGCGACCACCTCTGGCGGTTCCTCTGACGGCTCGACGCGCTTTCTATCCGGACCCGACAGAATCGGGGCATGGCTGCATTCACTGACATCGAAGCGGTGCGGGTCGGCGAGCTCGGCACGACCGAGTGGGAGGTCGTCGACCAGGCCCGGATCCTGGCGTTCGCCGACGTCACCGGGGACCGCCAGTGGATCCACGTCGACGCGGAGCGGGCCCGCACCGCGAGCCCGTTCGGCACGACCGTCGCCCACGGCGCGCTGACCCTCGCGCTGTGCACCACGTTCGTGACGCGGTTGCTGCGGGTCGAGACCCCCGCGATGACGGTCAACGCGGGGTTCGACAAGGTGCGGCTGCGCACCCCCGTGCCGGCCGGGTCGCGGGTGCGCGGGCGCGGCGCGGTGGTCGGGGTCGTCGAGCTGCCGCGGGGCATCCAGGTGACCGTCCGGATCACCGTGGAGGTCGACGGCGCGGCGGTGCCCGCCTGCCGGGCCGAGCAGGTGCTGCTGATCCTGCCGCTTTTACGTGACATCGATACCGGTTCGACGCCGGCCTTGAATACTTCGACCGGACCCAACCGAGTTCGGCGAAGGGAGTGACCGACGTGTCGTTCCGCAGCACGGTCGACCGGCACCTGGTGCACCGCGCCGCGGTCGCCGAGGTGTTCGTCACCGACGTGCAGGAGACACCCGGGCCGGCCTACGTCGCGGCGGCCCAGCTGCCGATGGCCCACGCGTACTACAGCGACGACCTGTCGACCCCGAGACGCTTCGACATCCTGCTCGTCGCCGAGGCGAGCCGGCAGGCCGCGATGTACGCGTGCCACCGCTTCCTGGACGTACCGCTGGGCACCGCGTTCGCGGTGCGGACCCTCGACGTGCAGCTGGCCGACGGCGACGGGCTGCGGGTCGGGCCCGCGCCGGGCGAGCTGTGGATCGTCATGACGTTCCCGCAGGTGCGCCGGCGCGGGGCCGACGTGCGCCACTTCCGGGTGCACCAGGAGCTGGAGATGGGCGGTCACCGGCTGGGCACGGTCGCGATGGAGGTGAGCGCGATGTCGGCCGCCGACTACCGGGGCCTGCGGTACCTCCAGCGGCAGTCGGATCCGCCGACCACCGTGGACCTGCGCGCCGTGCGGTCTCCCGAGCGGACGGTCGCGCCGGGTCTGGTCGGCCGGCGCGACCCGGCCAACGTGGTGCTGGCCGACGTGGTCCCCGGCGTGCCCGGGCCGGTCGCGGAGCTGCGGCCCGCGTTCGGCAACCGGGGCATGTTCGACCACGACTACGACCACCATCCCGGCATGGTGCTCATGGAGGGCGCCCGGCAGTACGCGCTGCTCGTCGCGGGAGGGCCGGCGACGGCGCTCGGCCTGCGGGCGCGGTTCCTGCGCTACGCCGAGCTGGACGCTCCGGTCCGCCTCAGCCAGCCGGATCCGGTGTACCGCACGGAGCCGGACGGCCGCCTGGCCGTGCCGGTGCAGGTCCACCAGGACGCGGCGCCGATCGCCGAACTGGTCTGTTTCCTTCGCACCGGGAGGCACTCGTGAGCGGTTCCGGAGCGAAGTGGAGGAGGCCGCTCACGATGGGCTCAGGGTGGGGCTCAGGCGGCCGGAGCGAAGCGGAGGACGCATGAGCAGGACCGTCTTGGTGACCGGTGGCAACCGGGGCATCGGGCTGACCGTCGCGCGGGCGATGGCCGACGCGGGCGACAAGGTCGCCGTCACGTACCGGACCGGCGAGCCGCCCGAGGGGCTGTTCGGGGTGCGGTGCGACGTCACCGACCCCGCGGCCGTCGAGGCGGCGTTCGGCGAGATCGAGGCGCAGCACGGGCCGGTCGAGGTGCTCGTCGCCAACGCCGGGATCATCCGGGACGCGCTCGTGCCGATGCTCGCGGTCGACGACTTCGCCACCGTGCTCGACACCAACGTGGTGGCGGCGTTCCGGGTGGCCAAGCGGGCCAGCGAGGGCATGCTGAAGGCGCGGTGGGGGCGGATCGTGTTCGTGTCGTCGGTGATGGGCTTCATGGGCTCCCCCGGCCAGGCGAACTACGCCGCCTCGAAGAGCGCGATGCTCGGCCTGGCCCGGTCCCTGGCCTGGGAGCTGGGGCCGCGCAACATCACGGCGAACGTCGTCGTGCCGGGCCTCATCGAGACCGACATGATCTCCGATCTGTCCGACCGGCGCCGGGAGGACCTCGTCCGCCAGACCGCGCTGCGCCGCACCGGCACCGCGCGGGAGGTGGCCGCCGTCGTGCGCTTCCTGGCCGGCGACGAGGCCGCCTTCGTCACCGGCGCGGCGGTCCCGGTGAGCGGCGGCCTGGCGATGGGACTCTGACCCGCGGCCGTCCCGGGACCGCTGCCGGGACCGCTGCCGGAACCGCGGTCGGGGCGTCGGTCACGCCGCGGGCGTCGAGCGGGAACCAGACCTCGGTCCTCGTGCCGGCGCCGGGCTCGCTCGTCACGCGCAGCGTGCCGCCGGCGCCGGCCACCCGCTCGGCCATCGAGCGCAGGCCGTGACCGTTGCCCTCGCCCGGGACCGCCGGGTCGAAGCCGGTGCCGTCGTCGGTGACCGTGGCCCGCACGCCGGCCGAGGAGACCTGGACGGCGACCTCGAGGCGGGCCGCGTCGGCGTGGGTCAGCGTGTTGCGCATCGCCTCGCGCAGGACGCTCACCACCTCGCAGCGCAGCTCGTCGGTGAGGCCGTGCTCCCAGCCGTGCACCGCGACCGTGACGAAGGTGCGGGCCGGCTCGACGGAGTGCACGAAGTCCCACAGCGCCGTCTCCAGCTCGGTGGGCCCGGCCTCGCACGGCCGCAGGTCGGTGGTGATCCAGCGGACCACGCCGAACAGCTCGTCGAGCGACCCGCTCACCGCGTCCATCCGCTCGGCGGCCGCGGCGGGGTTGCGTTCGAGGGTCAGCTTGTACAGGTCGAGGCGGCGCATCACGACGCTCAGCCCGTTGCCGAACTGGTCGTGGATCTCCCGGGCGAGCCGCTGCCGGTACGCCGTGCGGTCGGCCTGGTCCCGCTCCCGCTGTGCGGCCTCGGTGGCCCGGGCGATCGCCGCGAGCCACCCGTCGGCGCACCGCCGCAGCGCGACCAGGGCCTCGGCGAGTGCGCGCGGCTCGGTCCCGGCGGCGGCGAGGTCGGCGGCCACCTCGTCGAACAGCACCCCGAGCGCCTCGGCCGCCGCACCGTAGTGCCCGGCCAGCTCCACCGCGAGCCCGCCCGGGCCGCGCCCGGCGAGCACCTGGCCGACGAGGTCGTGAAGCTCGGGGTCGTCGAATTGCCGCGCGACCCGGTCACCGATCTCGGAATTGCTGCGAACGCTGACCATAATCGCCCCGCGTCCATTTCGCTCGGAGGCATTCCCGGATGCCTTTCCAATGGCGGGAAAGGCGATGTCCACTATATTCGCCGGTCCGCGGAGCGTCCAGCGGAAACGACCAGAACGGCTGCCGCGGCGGTGAGCACGAGGAGCGCCGCGGCGGCCGCGAGCGTGGTGGCGTCGGGGCGGAACAGCGGCTGCGCGCGGTACGCCTGCCAGGTGGTCAGCGCCACGATCCCGGCGTAGGCGCCGGCGGCGACCAGCACGAGCCGCACCCGGGTCGCGGTGGCCCGCAGGACGGGCCGGCGACGGCTCAGCGCCCGCAGCGCGAGCGCCAGCAGGGGCAGCAGTTGCAGGGCGTGCATGCCGAGGAAATGCGGGATCCGCAGGTCGCCGCCGATCGTGCTCCAGCCGGTGACCGGCAGGCCGGGGCCGCCGTCGGGCGCGCCGACGGTGTGGGCGCCGATCAGCGTCGGCTGGCCGGCCTGGGCCGCGGCCTGCTGCGCGGCGGTCGGCAGGTTCATGAAGAAGCCCTCGACCATGCCGGCGAACGCGAGCAGCAGGCCGAGCCGGAACGCCCAGCGCAGCTCGGGTTCGAGCGCGTGGTCGCGCAGCAGGAGCACGACGATGAGGATGAGGTTGCCGAGGTACAGCGCCAGGACGCCCACCGTCATCACCTGGATGACCTGCGCGTCGACCGGCGTCACCGTGTTGAAGTGGCTGTAGTGCCCGCGGGCGGCCTGGAACGAGATGGCGCCCAGCTCGGCCAGCAGCGCGGCGGCGAGGGCGGTGCCGGCCCACCACGCCACCCGCCGGCCCCGCCGGAACCGCGGCAGCAGCCAGGCCAGCGTGATCGCGTAGATGCCGAACGACAGCGTGAACTTCATCGGCTTGAGCCACACCGGCGCCCCGCCGAGCGTCCGGTCGTCGGCGACCAGGCCCGCGAGGGTGCCCAGGAAACCCACGGCGGTGACCGCCGCGACGAACAGCAGGGGCCGGTGCAGGCGGGCCGGTCCGGGCCGCGGGTCCGGCACGGGTGGGGCCGGCTTCTGGGTCTCCAGGCTCATCGCCGCTCCTCGCTCGGATGGTTGCTCGAATGCGTTTCCCACAGGCTTCCAGCGGCGCATAGAAGTACCGTAGAATCGCCGTCGAACCCGCGCCGTGACTGAAGGGTGTCAATACCCCTTAATATCCGGCCCGATGTGCTGTCCGTGGTATTGCTCTCAACAATCGCGAATCCGCGATCTACGCTTCCGAACGGTGACGCCGAAAAGGGGCGTCGAAATGCGGGGAGGCGGCAATGTCAAACACTTCGGTCGCGGCCACCGTCGACGAGCGGCTGGCGCGGATCCGGCAGATCGTGGTCGACGAGCTCGAGCTCGACCTGGCCCCCGAGGAGCTCGACGGGCAGGCGAGCTTCGTCGACGAGTACGAGGCCGACTCGCTGGCGCTGATCCAGATCGTCTCGCGGATGGACCGCGAGCTGGGCGTGAAGCTGCCGGCGGCGGAGATCGAGCGGCTGGTCAACCTGGACGCGATCCGGGCCGCGGTGGAGGCGCAGGGATGAACCGGCGCGTCGTCGTCACCGGGCTCGGCGCGGTCAGCAGCCTCGGCATCGGTGCCGACGCGCTGACCGCGGCGATCCGGGCCGGCCAGGTCGGCACCGGGCCGATCACCGGCTTCGACACGACCGGCTTCCCCTACGTGCGGGCCGGCGAGGTGCGTGACTTCGACCCGGCCGCCCTGCTGCGGCGGGTCACGCCGCAGCGGTGGGGCCGCAGCAGCCTGCTCGCGGCCGCCGCGGCGGTCCTGGCGGTGCGGGACGCCGGCCTCGACCGGGCCGACCAGGCGCGGCTGGACCGGCTGCGGGCCGGCTCGGTCATGGGCACCACGAGCGGCGAGTCGCAGGTCGTCGACCGGCTCGCCGCCGAGTGGGTCGGCGGCGGCCTCAAGTCGCTCGACCCGGACCTGGTCGCCCAGGTCCCGGCCAGCCAGATCGCGGTCGCGGTCAACACCGAGCTGGGGCTGGCCGGCGACGCGCTGACCCTGTCGACGGCGTGCGCGGCGAGCAACTACGCGCTCGGCTACGGCGCCGACCTGGTCCGCACCGGCGAGGCCGACCTGATGGTCTGCGGCGGCGCCGACTCGGTGAACCGGTACAACCACGCCGGCTTCTACCGGCTCGGCGCGCTCACCGAGGAGGTCTGCCGGCCGTTCGACGCCGAGCGGCAGGGCATCCTCACCGCCGAGGGCGGCGTGGCCCTCGTGCTCGAACCGTACGACCGCGCGCTCGCCCGGGGCGCCCGCGTCTACGCGGAGTTCCTCGGCTACGGGCTGAGCTGCGACGCGAAGCACATGGTGCACCCCGACGCGGCGAGCATCGCCGGGTGCGTCCGCTCGGCGCACCGCAACGCCGGGATCACACCGGCCGACGTCGACTACATCTGCGCGCACGGGACCGGCACGCCGACGAACGACGTGACGGAGGTCGCGGCGGTCCGGGAGGTGTTCGGCGACCGGGTGCCGCCGATCAGCTCGATCAAGTCGATGCTCGGCCACACGATGGGCGCCGCGAGCGGGTTCGGCGCGCTCGTCTGCTGCCGGGCCATCCACGACGGGTTCCTGCCGCCGACGGCCAACCTGCGCGCGGTCGACCCGGCGCTCGGGCCGGACCTCGACTGCGTGCCCGGCACGGCCCGCCCGGCCGACGTGCGGATCGCCGAGAACCACGGGTTCGCGTTCGGGGGCAACAACGCCATCACGATCCTGGGGAAGGTCGCATGACGACGACAGCAGTACGGCCCCTCGCGGTCACCGCCGAGGGCGTGGTGACGCCGGCCGGCATCGGGCTCGGCACGCTCGTCGACGCCCTCGCCGGGCGGGCGGCCGCGTGCGCGGACCCGCAGCAGCTGCCCGGTCAGGAGGTACTGCCGGAGCCCGTGCGACTCGTCGAGGACCTGCGCCTGGCCGAGCACGTCGGGCGCAAGGGCACCCGGTACCTCGACCGGACCACCGCGCTCGGCCTGGTCAGCAGCCGCCTGGCGCTGCGCGGCGACCCGTCCGGCGACCCGGCGGGCGACCCGGCGGGCGACCTGGCGGGGACCGGCGTGGTCGTCGGCACGAGCGCGGGCAGCCTGCGCAGCATCGGCGAGTTCGCCCGCGACACGCTCGTGCGCGACGAGCCGTACCTGGTCGACGCGGCCACCTTCCCGAACACGGTGATGAACTGCTGCGCCGGCCAGATCGCGATCTGGAACGGGCTGCGGGGCGTCAACGCGACCGTCGCGGGTGGACAGTTGTCGAGCTTCCACGCGGTGCGGTACGGCCGCAACGCCATCAACGCCGGTCAGGTCGGCCGGGTGCTGCTCGGCGGGGTCGAGGAGCTGTGCCCACAGACCGCGTGGGGCTGGCGGGCCACCCGGCTGCTCGACCCGCAGCTGCCGATCGGCGAGGGCTGCGCGCTGTTCCTGGTCGAGGACGCGCAGGCGGCCGCGGCGGCGGGCCGGCCGGCCGTGGCGGAGCTGCTCGCGTGCGAGGTCGAGTCGCCGGGGCCGGTCGACGCCCGGCCGCCGATGGCGCACCGCCTCGCGCGGACCGTGACCCGGGCCCTGGAGCGCAGCGGCGTGCGGCCCGGCGAGGTGTCGCTGGTCGCGCCGGGCGCCACCGGCCTGGCCGGGCTGGACGCCGCCGAGCAGCGGGCGATCCGCCGCACGGTCGGCGCGGACACCGCGCAGCTGCGGGTGAAGGACGTCGTCGGCGAGTGCTTCAGCGCCAACGGCGCGCTGCAGCTGGCCGCGGTGCTGGCCCACTGGCGTACGCACGCGCCCTCCGGGGCCGTCGCGCTGCTCACCGCGCTCGGGCCGGACGGCTCGGCGGGCTGCCTCGTCGTGCGGAGTACCACCGGGAGCGCGTCGTGAAGCCGATGGTGTGGTTCGACTTCGGCGGGGTGCTGTCGCCGCCGATGGCCGACATCTTCGCGGCGTACGAGCGCAAGACCGGCCTGTCGCGCGAGCAGCTGGAGACCGCGATGCACGCGGTCACCGCCGACCTCGGCCGGCACCCGCTCGCGGCGCTGGAGGTCGCGCTCATCACCGAGGCCGAGTGGGGCCGGCGGCTGCGGGCGGCGCTGCGGGTGCGGTTCCCCGGCGCCGACCTGACCCGCAGCCGCCTCGAGACGTTCGGCGGGCAGTGGTTCGACGGCATCGAGGCCAACCACGCCATGGTCGCGACGCTGCACGCGGTCCGCGAGCACGGCTGCCGGGTCGGCATCCTCACCAACAACGTCCGCGAGTGGGAGCCGTACTGGCGCGAGATCGTCCGCCCGGTCGGCGACGTCGACTGCGTCGTCAACTCCTGCGAGGTCGGCGTGCGCAAGCCCGAGCCGGCCATCTTCCGGATGGCCGCCGACGCCGCCGGCGTCGCGCCCGGGGACTGCGTGCTCGTCGACGACGTCGCGGAGAACTGCGCCGCCGCCCGGTCGCTGGGCTGGCGGGCCGTGCACCACCGCACCGACGCGGACGCCCGTGACCTGTTGTTCGCCCTCATCGAACTGGAGACGACGTGACGACTGCCGCCAATGTCCGGGTGTCGATCGGCGACATCCCCGGCCTCGACCCCTCCCCGCTGTACACCGTGAAACAGGACCGCACGCCGAGCGGCATCCCGCAGGTGGTCCTGCCCAGCGGCCACACCGCCGCGCACCTGACCCGGTTCAAGGACGTCAAGGCCGTCCTCATGGACTCGTCGTTCAGCCGGTCGGTGACGAACACGCCGGACGGGCCCAGCTTCCTGCCCACGATCACGCCCCCGGAGCTGCTCATCAACCTCGACCTGCCGCACCACCCGCGGCTGCGGGCGCTGGTGACGAGCGACTACAGCGCCAACGCGATGGGCGCGCTGCTGCCGGCGCTGGAGGGCCTCATCACGGCGCGGTTCGCGGCGCTGCGCGCGTCCGACCGGCCGGACCTGTTCGCCGACGTGCTCGACGAGATCCCGCTGCGGTTCAACTGCCTGCTGCTGGGCATCCCCGACGAGGACGTGCCGTACTTCCGGCCCTCGGCGCGGATCGTGCAGATCGCCGCCCGCGACGACGTCGACGGCCTCGTCGAGCACTTCTTCCTGGTGTACAACTACGTGCTCGACCTCGTCGGCGGGCGGCGGCCGGTGCGGCCGGACGGGCTCATCGCCCGGCTGCTCGCCGCGCGGGACCGCAGCGACCCGCCGCTGACCGACGCCGACCTGGCCGGGCTCGTGCTCGCCTCGGTGCTCGGCGGCGACCAGAACAGCCTGTCGGTGCTGACGAAGTCGGCGTACGCGCTGCTGGCCGCGCCGCCGCTGTGGCACCGCCTGGTCGCCGAGCCGGACGTGGCGCCGCGGCTCGTCGAGGAGCTCATCCGGTTCATCCCGCTGGGCCGCATGTCGGCGTTCCCGCGGGTCGCGACGCGCCCCTTCCGCAGTACCGAGGGGGAGCTCGGCGAGGGTGACCTGGTCTACCCGAACGCGTTCCTGGCCAACCGGGATCCGGAGGTGTACCGCGACCCGCTCGTCATCGACCCGGACCGCACCGGCCCGCGGCACCTCCAGTTCGGCTACGGCATGCACCACTGCCTCGGCGCCGCGATGTCGCGGCTGCAGATCGCGACGGTGCTGACCCGGCTGGCCGCCGAGTTCCCGGAGCTTTCCCTCGACGCCGACCCGGCGACGCTGCCGTGGGACGACGGGGTCCTGCTGCGCCGGCCCACGGCGCTGCCGGTCCGCTGGTGACCGTTCCTAAGCCCCTGAGGTGAGGATCTCTCGGTGGAGGGACCTCACCTGGGCCGACGGGTCGATGCCGAGCTCGTCGGCCAGGATCCGGCGCAGCCGCTGGTAGGCGTGCAGCGCCTCGCTGCGCCGGTCCGAGCGGAACAGCGCCTCCATGTAGCGGGTGTGGAACCACTCGTGCAGCGGGTAGCGCGACACCAGCCCGCGCAGCTCGGCCACGAGCGCCCGGTGCCGGCCGAGCTGCATGTGCAGGCCGACCCACGACTCCAGTGTCGTGATCTTCATTTCCTCCAGCTGCGCGATGTGCTGGCGCAGCGGGCGTCCGGCCGGCAGGTCGGACAGCGCCGGCCCACGCCACAGGCCGAGCGCCTCGTCGAGCAGCCGCAGGGCGGCGGCCGGCTCCGCGTCCGCGGCCTGCCGGGTCAGCTCGCCGAACCGGTGCACGTCGAGCTGCCCCGGCCCGGCGGTCAGCACATACCCGGTCGTCTCCGCCGTCTGGAGCCGGTCACTCAGTCCCGGCGCGACATTGTCCAGTGACCGTCGTAAATGGTAAATGTGCGTCCGCAGGGTCGCCACCGCCGTCTTCGGCGGCTGTTCGTCCCAGAGCTCGTCGACGAGCGTGTCGGCGGACACCACCTGATTCGCCCGGGCCAGCAACAGCGCCAGGACCTTCCGGACCTTCGGTCCGCGCAACGGCCGCGGATCCGGGCCGGCCCGCAACTGCAGCGGACCGAGGATGCCGTAGCGCACGCATTCGGGTTTCAGCATTCATTCCCCCAGGGACACGCTTTGACCTCCCTCAATGCTACGGGACCCGGCGCATGTTACCTGCCACCAAGCGGGCAGCGGCGATGCCTCTTAAGTGACATGCCGCGGGTCTTTGGGTGTCACCGCATTGCGGGGCCGCGTTTCCGCATGATGACGTGACGGTGTCGGCATTTTCACATGACGAGGGAGCACGCTCGGATGACGGCACTGGCCAATTCCGCGACACCGACCCGGAACCATCCGGGAATCACGCTATTCGTGGTCTGCATGGCCGTTCTCATCGTGCCGCTGGGCATCAGCGGGACGTCGGCGACCCTGCCCGAGATCGGCGCGCGGCTCGATGCCGACCTCGTCCCCCTCCAGTGGGCGGTCAACTCCTACAACATCGTTGCGGCGAGCCTCATGCTCGTGGCCGGCTCGTTCAGCGATCGCTTCGGCCGCCGGCGGATCTTCACGCTCGGCACCGGCCTCTACGCGCTGTCGCTGCTCGTGACCGTCTTCGCCACGAACATCTACGTCGTCGACGTGGCCCGCGGCTTCGCCGGCCTCGGCGCGACCGGCATCATGACGGCGGGCACCGCGATCCTCGCCTCGACGTTCGACGGCGCGGCCCGGGCGCGGGCGTTCGGCCTGCTCGGCGTGACGATCGGCGCCGGCCTGGCGCTCGGCCCGACCTCCAGCGGCCTGCTCGTCGGCGCGTTCGGCTGGCGGGCGGTCTTCGTGGCGCACCTGGTGATCGTCGTGGCGTCGATGGTGGGCCTGCCGTTCGTGGCCGAGAGCCGCGGGCCGGGCGCCGGCCGGGTCGACTGGGCGGGTGTCGTGACGTTCACGGCCAGCCTGGTGCTGTTCACCCTCGCCATCATCTCCGGCCCGCAGTACGGCTGGGGCAGCGGCCGGGTCATCGGGCTGTTCGCCGCCTCGGCGGTCGTCCTGGTCGTGTTCGCGCTCGTCGAGCGGGGCCGGCCGGACCCGATGCTCGACCTGAGCCTGCTCAGGAACAAGGCGTTCATCTCGGTCAACCTGCTCAACGTGGGGATCTCGGTCGGATTCGTGGCCCTGCTCGTGGTGCTGCCGGCGTACTTCATCAGCGCCACCGGCGCCAGCGCCCGCAGCGCCGGCCTGACGATGCTGCTGATGACCGGCCCGATCCTGGTCTCACCGCTGCTGGCCGGCCGGCTGGTCGCCCGGGGCGTCCCGGTGCGGGTGATGCTCAGCGCCGGCATGCTGATCATCGCCGCCGGCTGCCTGGGGCTGACCGTGGTGAGCCCGCAGGTCGGCATCCTCGCGCTGGCCGGGCCGCTGCTGCTCATCGGCGTCGGCATGGGCGCGATGGTGGGCCTGCTCGACGGCGCCGCGGTGAGCACGGTCGAGCCGGCCCGGGCCGGCATGGCGGCCGGCATGTTCAACACGGTCCGGCTGGCGAGCGAGGCGGTCGCGGTCGTGGGCATGGTCGCGATCGTGGTGTCGGTCGTCCGGCCGAAGATCGCCGACGGGCTGGGCCGCTTCCCCGACCAGCAGGGCAACGCCGGTGACCTGGCGAACCAGGTGGTCGGCGGCGACGTGAGCGGCCTGCCGGGCGGCGCGTTCCGGACGTTCCTGGCCGAGGCGCACACCTCCGGCGTGCACGTGGCGGTCGTGGCCTGCGCGGTGTTCTGCGCGGTGGCGGCGGTGCTCGCCTTCGCGCTGCTGCGCGAGCGCCGGGTGAGCGGCCTGGAGTCCGAGGCCGTCCCTGAGCGGGTCTCAGGCTGAGCGGCGGCCCGGGAAGCCGGGCTGGCCGCCCAGCGCCATCGCCTTGTTGACCGCGTCGATGCGGGACACGGCGCCCAGCTTGGCGAAGATGTTGCGCAGGTGGCGCTTGACGGTGCCCTCGGTGATCGACATCTGCTTGGCGATCTGGCGGTTGCTCAGCGCCTGGGCGGCCAGCGCGAGCACCTCGTGCTCGCGGGCGGACAGCGCGCCCGGCCCCGTGGTGTCGGCGGGGTCGGGGGCGTGGAAGCCGTTGCTCGACACCGACACGACCATCCGGCTGCGGTCGCGGTGGACGCTGCGGATGGCCGCCACGAGGTCCTGGCGGCTCACGCTCTTGTGGAGGTACCCCCGGGCGCCGGCGGACAGCATCTCCCGCACCAGCCCGGCGCCGTCGTGCATGCTCAACGCGATGACCGAGGAGGCGGGCGACACCTCCTTGATCCGCGCGAGCGTCTCCTGCGGCGTCTCGCCGGGCATCTCGATGTCGAGCAGCACGATGTCGGGCAGCACGCAGGCGGCCATGGCGACCGCCGACCCGCCGTCGCCCGCGGTGCCGACGATCTCGATGTCGTCCTCCATGCGCAGCAGTTCGGACACGGCCTCCAGCAAGAGCGTGTGATCGTCGACCAGCAGGACACGGACAGGACTTCCGCTCACAGACCCGAGCTCCTCGGTGCACTTGATCGAAGCTTCTACATGCAACGGACGCGTATGCCCCCGCTCACGTAGCGTACGTTCACCAGCCGCCGCGATGGGGTGCGCAGCGGCGTCCGCACGTAAATTCTTCGGTGCACCGGATACGGTAAGGAAACCTGCCGCGGCAGGATCCGCAGGTCAGCGGCTGACGACGCTGAAGACGAAGCCGATGATGACCAGGATGCCGATCACGCCGATGGCGACCAGGACGCCCGCGCCGGAGGCCTCACCGCGGCCGTCGCCGGGCTCGAGCGGCTCGTCGTGATCGGGGCGCACGGCGCATCCCTTCCGTCCGGAAGTGTCGGGGTGTAGGCGGGGCCGACAGTAGGGCACCCGGCACGGGCCGCGCAAGGCGCTCCGATCACGATCCGCACACGGTCCGCGGCGGGCCATCCACCAAGGTCAGCCAGCGTTGGGTTGCCCGTCGATCCGATGTCACGTCGGGTGCACACCGGGTGCCGATGCTCATCTGATCGTCGTCCGTCGATCAACGGAGCCCCCGATGCGCCTCCTGTCCAGCGTCCTGGCCGTCGTCATGATCGCCGCCCTGGCCGTCACCCTGCCGGTCCACCCCGCCCGGGCCGCGGCCGACGGGACGCTCACGGTGCCCGTGACGTCGGTCGGCGCCGGCGCCGAGCTGCGGTTCGACTTCGCCACGCCCCGGCCGAACGCGAAGAACTGGGTGGGCCTGTACGCCGACCCCGGCAACGGCCCGGTGAACGAGGCGTACGTCGGCCCGTCGCTGGCCTGGGCCTACACGCCAGGGTCGAGCGGCTCCGGGACGCTGCCCACCACCGGCCGCGCGCCGGGCGCCTACGTCCTGTACTTCCTGTACAACGACGGGTACACCTGGCTGGCCCAGCCGGTCCCCGTGCAGCTGACGGCCGCACCCACCGGCAGCCTGACGCTCGGCTCGGCCACGGTCGCCGCGGGCACGCCGATCCAGCTGACCTACACCACGTCGAAGCCGAACGCCAAGAACTGGGTCGGGCTGTACCGCAACCCCGGCAACGGGCCGGTCGGCCAGGCCTACGTCGGCCCGTCGCTGGCCTGGACCTACACGCCGGGCTCGAGCGGCACCGCGGCGCTGCCGACGTCGGGCCTCGCGGCCGGCGACTACGTCGTCTACTTCCTGTTCAACGACGGGTACACCTGGCTCGCCCAGCCCGTCTCCCTGCGGCTGACGAGCACCGCCGCGCCGCGCTTCCCCACCTCGGCGTTCACCCTGCGCAACGCCAGGGCCGGCACCGCGTACTCGGCGACGGTCGGCGGGCTCGTGCAGGGCGGCACCACCGGCCTCACCTTCGCCAAGACGTCCGGCCCGGCCTGGGTCACGGTCTCCGCCGCCGGCGCCGTCACCGGCACGCCGGCCGCGGCCGGCACCGCGACGGTCGGCATCCGGGCCACCACGACGACCGGCACCGCCGACGCGACGGTGACGATCCGGGTCCAGTCCGGCGCGCTCGTCCCGCAGTTCCGGGCGCTGAGCTGGAACCTCTGGCACGGCGGCACCGCGGTCTCCAACGGCCTGGAGAAGGAGCTGAAGTTCCTGCTCGAACGCGACGTCGACGTCGTCGGCATTCAGGAGAACCAGACCGCGGCCCAGGCCCTGGCGGCCGCCCTCGGCTGGTCCTACTTCCAGAACTCGGACACCGCGGTGCTCAGCCGCTACCCGATCACCGCCACCACGCCGACGGTCGCCGGCGCGGCGGTCGCCGCCCGGATCGACCTCGGCGCCCGGTCGCTGCGGCTGTGGAGCGCCCACCTGGGCTACACCCCCTACGGCCCGTACGACGCCTGCTTCGGCCGGATGACCGTCCAGCAGCTGCTGAACCGGGAGTCGTCGGCGGGCCGCACCGGCCAGATCACCGACATCGTCGCCGCGATGTCCGCCGACCTGGCGGCGTCCGCGACCACCCCGGTCCTCCTGACTGGTGACTTCAACGCCCCGTCGCACCTCGACTGGACGGCCGCGAACCCTCGCTGCGGCTACGGCGCCGTCCCCTGGCCCACCTCGACGGTCCCGGCCGGCGCGGGCCTCGTCGACTCGTACCGCCAGGCCCACCCGAACCCGGCGACAGCCCCCGGAGCGACCTGGTCCCCGGTGTACAAGACCTTCACCGGCGGCTACGGCTACGACGCCCACGCGGGCGAGCCCGAGCCCCAGGACCGCATCGACTTCGTGCACTACAAGGGTCCGCTCACGGTGCTGTCCTCGGAGGCCGTCTGGGAGGGCACCCCGTCGCAGTCGAACCCGTCCGCCAACGCCTGGCCTTCGGACCACGCCGCGGTCCTCACGCTCTTCCAGCTGAACTGAGCGCGTAGGTTGGCCGCATGGAACGCTTCACCACGACGGTGGCGGCGGGCCCGCGCGGCCACCTGGCGATCCCGGTCCCGTTCGACCCCGACACGGTCTGGGGCCGCAAGGACCGCCACCTGGTCGGCGGCACGGTGAACGGCATCCGCGTCCGCGGCGAGGTGGCAGCGCACGGTACCGAGGCCGCGGCCGGAACCGAAGCGGGCACCGCGGCCGGGGCGCGGCTGCTGGTCGGCCCGGCCTGGCTGCGCGACTGCGGCGTGGCCGCGGGCGACACCGTCACGGTCGAACTCCTCCCGGAGGGCCCGCAGCGCGCCGACCTCGCCGACGACCTGGCCGCGGCGCTGGCCGCCGACCCGGCCGCGGGCGCCTTCTTCGACTCGCTGGCGCAGTTCTACCGCCGCGCGTACCTACGCTGGATCGACGCCACGAAGCGCCACCCCGAGCAGCGCCCGGCACGCATCGCCGAGGTGGTCGCGCTGCTCGCGGCGGGCCACAAGGAACGCCCGAAGCCGTAGCCGCCCGCCGCGCACCGCCCGCACCGCCTCTCGCGGGCGGTGGTGATGTTCGGCCGCACGATGTTCCTGAGGGGAATATCCGCCGCGCGACCACAGTGACCCGACGGGCGCGGGACAGCAGCACGGCGCGGGCAGCATGGGACGGAACGAGGCGGCGCGGCGCGGCGCGAGACGGGGCAGGACGGGGCAGGACGGGGCAGGACGGGGCGGCGCGAGACGGGGGGCGGAGCAGGGCGGGACGTGTGGTCAGCGGCCCAGGGCGCGCAGGTGCTCGTCGAGGCGGGCCGCTGCGGTGAGCATGGCGCGGGAGCGGGTCGCGAGCCGTTCCCGCCAGGTCGCCAGGGACGCGGCCAGGGGCTCCGGGCCGCCCGCGATGCGCACCTGGTCGACGACCGTGGCGATGTGGGCCAGCAGGTAGCCGCCGCGGCGCAGCAGGTGCGCGAGCTCGGCGTCGCGGACGTCGGCCGGGCGGTACACGCGCTGGCGGGTCGCCCGGTCCCGCTCCGGCCGCAGGATGCCGGCGCGCTCCCACTTGCGCAGGGTCGCCGGCCGCACGCCGAGCCGGTGCGCGACCGCCCCGATCGGCAGCGCCCGCTCCGCGGCAGTCGCCCGGTCCCCCGCAGTCGCCCGGTCCCCCGCAGTCGCCCGGTCCCCCGCACCCACCCGGCCCGCCCCGCCCACCCGCTCCACTACACCAGCCCGCTCCCCCAAGCCCACCCGCTCCGCCTCACCCACCCGGTTCCCCGCACCCACCCGGTCCGCCCCGCCCGCCCGCTCCGCCCCGCCCACCCGGTTCCCCGCACCCACCCGGTCCGCCCCGCCCACCCGCTCCACTGCACCAGCCCGTTCCCCCGAGCCCACCCGGCCCGCCGCACCAGCCCGCTCCGCCGCACCAGCCCGGTCCGCCGCGGTCGCCCGGTCCGCCGCGGTTGGCGACGGCGGTGGGGCCGCCGTCAGGACGTGGGCGGCTGACTCGACGGCGTCGAGCGTCTCGCGGTCTCGCAGCAGTTGGGCGTGGCTGCGGTCGACCGCGCGCAGGGCGGTGTCGAGGTCGCCGGCCGCCACGGCCCGCATGACGTCACCTGCGGTCGCGTAGCCGTGGGCCGCGACCAGCGCCAGATAGGCGCGCAGGGCGCTGGCGTGGATGAGTGTGTACCGGCGGTGGCCGCTCTCGGCGCGCTCGGCCGGCGGGATCACGCCGTCGCGCTCGTAGTTGCGGACCGTCTGTGGCGAGATGCCGTGCTCCCGGGCCAGGTCGACCGGCCGGTGCTGCACCGCGGTTTGAGGCTTCACCCTAGAACTCCAGGCCGCTTCTCGGAAAATCCTCACAGGCTGGTGCAACGATACGGTAGAGGCCATGACAGAGGTCCAGCTGCATGACGGCAACCGGATGACGATCGAGGTCCACGGGCACGGGCCGGCGGTCCTGCTGCCGGTCAACCCGGTGCCCGTCGAGGGGGCGCAGGCCGACGAGCTGCGCAGGTGGGGCGCCGACCCGGCCCTCGGGCGCAACCTGGTCGACGGGCTCGCCGACGGGTACCGGGTGGTGGCGTTCGACTACGAGGGGCACGTGCTCGGCACGCCGAAGCCGGACACGCTGACGCCGGACGCCCTCGCCGCCGACCTGCTGGCGGTGGCGGACGCGGCCGGGGTGGAGCGGTTCGCGTACTACGGGTACTCCTGGCTCGCCGTCGCCGGCCTCCAGCTGGCGCTGCGGACCGACCGGATCACCGGGCTGGCGATGGGCGGGTACCCGCCGGTCGGCGGGCCGTACGCGGCGATGCTCAAGGTCACCGCGGCGGCCCACGCGGCGGCGATCGACCCGCAGCCGGCGGCCGCCGTGACCGGTGGCGGTGACGACTGGTCGACCGCCGAGTTCACCATGTCCGAGGCGCAGACCCGGCAGTTCGTCACGCTGTACGAGGCCCTGCGGGACTTCGACGACCGCGCCGCCACGGCCGAGCTTGCCCGGCGGGCGGTACCGGGGCTGTGCCTCGTCGGGTCGGCCGACGCGATCACGTACGAGGAGCGCTGGGGTGGCGTCACCGTCGACCTGGCCGGTCCGGTGGTCGCGGCGCGGGCCGAGCTGGAGGCGCTCGGCTGGGACGTCACCGTGTTCGACGGGCTCGACCACATGGGGGCGATGCAGACGGTCAATGTGCTACCCGTCCTGCGTCCGTGGCTGGATCGCCACCTGCGGTGAGACTCGCCGGATATTCTTGACTCTTTCCAGAAAATTGGTCCACACTCTTCGCGGATCGCTTCCGAGCCCACCAAGGAGAGCAACGTGGCAACCGCGGACAAGGCCAGGTCGAACCGGGACTGGTGGCCCAACCAGCTGGACGTGACCGTCCTGCACCAGAACCCGCCGGCAGGCGACCCCCTGGGTGCTGACTTCAACTACGCCGAGGCGTTCAAGACCCTCGACCTCGCGGCCGTCAAGGCCGACATCACCGCGGTCATGACCACCTCGCAGGACTGGTGGCCGGCCGACTACGGGCACTACGGCCCGCTGTTCATCCGGATGGCCTGGCACAGCGCCGGGACCTACCGCACCTTCGACGGCCGCGGTGGTGGCGGCTCCGGCGATCAGCGCTTCGCGCCGCTGAACAGCTGGCCGGACAACGGCAACCTCGACAAGGCGCGGCGCCTGCTGTGGCCGGTGAAGGCGAAGTACGGTCAGAAGCTCTCCTGGGCCGACCTCATGATCCTCGCCGGCAACGTGGCGCTGGAGTCGATGGGCTTCACGACGTTCGGCTTCGCCGGCGGCCGCGCGGACGTGTGGGAGCCGACCGAGGTCAACTGGGGCACCGAGGACACCTGGCTGGGTGACAAGCGCTACAGCGGCGACCGCAAGCTCGCCAACCCGCTCGGCGCCGTCCAGATGGGCCTCATCTACGTCAACCCGGAGGGCCCGAACGGCAACCCGGACGCGCTGGCCGCGGCCCGCGACATCCGCGACACGTTCGGCCGCATGGCCATGAACGACGAGGAGACCGTCGCGCTCATCGCCGGCGGCCACACGTTCGGCAAGGCGCACGGCGCCGGCCCGGCCGCGAAGGTCGGCGCCGAGCCGGAGGGCGCCGCGATCGAGGAGCAGGGCCTGGGCTGGAAGAACGCCCACGGCACCGGCAAGGGCGGCGACGCCATCACCAGCGGCCTCGAGGGCGCCTGGACGCCGACCCCCACGAAGTGGGACAACACGTTCTTCGAGACGCTGTTCAGCTTCGAGTGGGAGCAGACCGAGAGCCCGGCCGGTGCGAAGCAGTGGAAGCCGACCGACCCGGCCGCCGGCGAGCTGGTGCCCGACGCGCACGACGCGGCCAAGCGGCACGCGCCGATGATGCTGACGACCGACCTGGCGTTGCGCGTCGACCCGAACTACGAGCGGATCTCGCGGCGCTTCTACGAGAACCCCGAGGAGTTCGCCGACGCGTTCGCCCGCGCCTGGTTCAAGCTCACCCACCGCGACATGGGCCCCGTCTCCCGGTACCTCGGCGCCGAGGTCCCGGCGGAGCAGCTGATCTGGCAGGACCCGGTGCCCGCCGTCACCCACGACCTGGTCGGGCCGGACGACGTCGCGGCGCTCAAGGCCAAGGTGCTGGCGTCGGGCCTGAGCGTGGCACAGCTCGTCGCGACCGCGTGGGCGTCGGCGGCGTCGTTCCGCGGCACCGACAAGCGCGGCGGCGCCAACGGCGCCCGGGTGCGCCTCGCCCCGCAGAACCAGTGGGAGGTCAACGACCCGGCCGAGCTGTCGAAGGCGCTCAGCGGGCTCGAGGACATCCAGCGCGACTTCAACGCGGCCGGGACCGGCACGCAGATCTCGCTCGCCGACCTGATCGTGCTGGCGGGCTCCGCCGCCGTCGAGAAGGCCGCGAAGGACGCCGGTGTCGACGTCGAGGTGCCGTTCCACCCGGGCCGCACCGACGCGTCGCAGGAGCAGACCGACGTCGAGTCGTTCGCCGTGCTGGAGCCGACCGCGGACGGCTTCCGCAACTACCTCGGCAAGGGCCAGTCGCGCCCGACCGAGCAGCTGCTCGTCGACCGGGCCCAGCTGCTGACGCTGTCCGCCCCCGAGACGACGGTGCTCGTCGGCGGCCTGCGGGCGCTGGACGCCAACGCCCAGCACGTGCAGCACGGCGTGCTCACCAGCCGGCCGGGCACGCTGACGAACGACTTCTTCGTCAACCTGCTCCAGCCCGGCACGGTCTGGAAGGCGGTCGGCGAGGGCGAGGAGATCTTCGAGGGCCGCGACGCCGCGACCGGCGAGGCCAAGTGGACGGCCACCCGGGCCGACCTGGTGTTCGCCTCGAACTCGATCCTCCGCGCGCTGGCCGAGGTCTACGCGGCCGACGACGCGACGGAGAAGTTCGTCCGCGACTTCGTCGCCGCGTGGGTCAAGGTCATGGAGCTGGACCGCTTCGACCTGCGCTGACGTCTCCGAACTACGAACGGGCCGCGCGGGAAGTCCCGCGCGGCCCGTCGTGCTTTACCGGACTAGCACCAGCCGGACTAGCACCAGCCGGTGGAGACCGCCGGACTGGTGAACGCGCCGGCCGTGGCCACCACCGTCGTGCGGCAGTCGCTGCCCCACAGGGTGGTCGACGCGGTCACCTCGCCGGTGCCGGCGTGGCCCGGCGCGGTGAACGACCGCTCGGTGTAGTAGGCCCGCCACAGCTGGCCCCAGCGCGGGTCGGTGTACTGCTCCCAGTGCTGGGTGCGGATGGTGATCCGGAACCCCGTCTCCTCGACGGAGTTGTCGGTGAACCCGATCACCGCGGTGCCGGTCGCCTGGTCCCACGAGACGTTGCGCAGGTTGCTCGGGGCGGCCAGGGTGGCCGTGTAGGTGCGGCAGCCCAGCTGCGGGTTGCCCGGGTGCGCCGCGCCCGCCGGCACGACACTGATCGCGTAGGCGCAGACCTGGTGCGTGCCCAGGCCCGCCGGGATGACGGCCTGGTAGCCGCGGTACGCGCCGTAGGACGGGTAGACCTGCGCCACGTCCGGCCGGTAGCCGTTGGCGGTGAGCGCCGCCGCGAAGGCACCGTCCTGGTACACGTGGACGCTGATCGGGGCGGAGCCGGCGTCGGCGTCGGCGGCCCAGCCGCCGACCCGCACCGCGTTGCCGAGGTACGCGACGTTGTCGAGGGCGCCGCGGGCGGCGGAGTCCCACACCGGCGGGTCCTCGCCGCCGTCGCCACCGCACGCGGGCGGCGGCACGGGCTGGTCGCAGTTCGGCGCGGCGCTCGCCGGGCCGGACGGGATGAGCACGGCTGCTATGAAAGCGGCCAGCGCGACAGCGCCGGCTCGCAGAAGGTGTCGCTTCAAAGAATCTCCTTTGCAACGGTCATCGGGTGCGATGACGAAGCAAAGGTACGGACGGATCAGCCGGTCGGTTGTCGGGCAAATGCCGATCGTGGCACGAATTGGGGACAGTCAGGGGGCGGTGCCGACCCGGGTCGCGGCCAGGGCCAGCCACAGCTGCACCCGGTCGGCGGTGCTGCTCAGCGAGCGTCCGGTGAGCGACTCGATCTGCTCCACGCGGTACCGCACGGTGTTGCGGTGCACGATGAGCCGCTCGGCCACGGTCGCGACCGAGCCGTTCGCGTCGAGGTACTCGCGCAGGGTCCGCACCAGGGCGCCGCCGTGCCGGGCGTCGAACTCGCGCAGCGGGCGGAGCAGGTCCTCGGCGAGGTCCCGCAGCGGGACGTCCTCGCTGGCCAGCAGCAGGCCGGTCAGGCTCATCCGCTCGCGGTCGTTGACGCCGGGGCCGCGGCTCATCGCCTCGAACGCCTCGTAGTAGCTCCAGCGCAGGCCGGCGACGCCGGCGCGGCGCCCGCCGATGCCGACCCGGGCGGCCGTGCCGGACCGGCCGAGCTGGTCGAGCAGCAGCTGGGCGGCTCGGCGCGGGTCCTGGCCCGGGGTGAGCACGGCGACCAGGCACTCGTCGACGACGGCGGTGATCGCGCCGGGCAGCTGCGGCACGCCGGTGAGCCGAACCGGCAGGTCGCCGGCCGGGTCCGCGGTGCCGACGAGCACGGCGTGGCCGGTGGTGGCCTGGATGCCGAACGTGGCGAGCCGCCGCTCGGCCTCGGCGGCGGTGATGCCGCCGCGGATGACGTCCTCCAGGACCTGGCCGACGAGCTGGCGCTGCCCGGCGAGGACCGCCTGGCGCCGGGCGAGCTCCAGCCCGACGAGCGCCACCGCGTACGGCAGGACGTCGGCCGAGCGGCGCGGCGTGCGGCAGCACAGGTGCGCCACCACCGTCTCCTCGACGAGGACCGGGGTCGCGGTCAGCCCGTCGGCACCGCCCGCCAGGATCTCCTCGACCGGCCATGGCACCGCGGCCGGGGCGCCCGGCGCCGCCGCCAGGACGTGGGCCTGCTGGTCGACGACCATGACCGGGGCGCCGAGGATCTGGTGGAGCGAGTCGACGAGCGCGCCGAGCCCGCGGCCGGACAACAGCGAGCGGGCCAGGGTGTCGTACTCGTCGAGCAGGTCGTGGAAGCGGCCGTACTGCTCCTCCAGGATCCGGTCGGCGACAAACTGGTCGACGGCGATGAACGGCGTGGAGTACGGGATCTCGAGCACCGGCAGGCCGCGCCGGCGGGCCTCCGCGAGGGCCGCGACCGGCACCGCCTTGTGGGTCAGGCCGACGCCGAAGCCGACGCCCACCGCGTCGCGCTCGGCGATGCGGGCGACGAACTCCCGCTGCGCGGCGGCGCTGCGCTGGCGCAGCCCGGTCGTCAGCACCAGCTCGCCGCCGGAGAGGAACGGCCGCGGGTCGGCCAGCTCGGTCACCGCGACCCAGCGGATCGGGCGGGCCAGCGCGGCCGCGGCCCCGTCGACCAGCCGGAGGTCGAGGGTCGGGTCGGCGAGGAGGTCGGCGAGGCGCAGCGCCACGCCGTGACTGTACGACCGCACAGACAACGCGCACAACGCTTGGACATCCGTCCATTTACCGGTGCAGGCCGGGTTGCCTACGGTTGGCGTCCAACCCGGGGCCACACGTGGCGAGGAGGCGACGGTGCAGGACAGCCCGGCGATCGTGCTGCGCGGTCTGCGCAAGCACTTCGGCGAGGTCGAGGCGGTCGCCGGTATCGACCTGGAGATCGGCGACGGCGAGTTCTTCGCCATGCTCGGGCCGTCCGGGTCGGGCAAGACCACCGTCCTGCGGATGATCGCCGGGTTCGAGCTGCCGACGGCCGGCACGGTCCTGCTCAGCGGCACCGACGTGACCCGGGCGGCGCCGTTCGAGCGCGACGTGAACACCGTGTTCCAGGACTACGCGCTGTTCCCGCACCTCGACGTGCGGCGCAACGTCGAGTACGGGCTGCGGGTCCGCGGCGTGCCGCGGGCGCAGCGCCGCGAGCGGGCCGAGGCAGCGCTCGCCTCGGTTCGCCTCGAGGGCCTCGGGCACCGCCGCCCGGCCGAGCTGTCCGGCGGGCAGCGGCAGCGGGTCGCCCTCGCGCGGGCGCTGGTGAACCGGCCGCGGGTGCTGCTGCTCGACGAGCCGCTCGGCGCGCTCGACCGGCAGCTGCGCGAGGAGATGCAGATCGAGCTCAAGGCGCTGCAGCGCGAGGTCGGCATCACGTTCGTCTTCGTGACCCACGACCAGGAGGAGGCGCTGACCCTCAGCGACCGGGTCGCGGTGTTCCACCAGGGCCGCATCGAGCAGGTCGGCCCGCCCGCCGAGGTGTACGAGCGGCCCGCCACCGAGTTCGTCGCCGGGTTCGTCGGCACCTCCAACCTGCTCACCGGCGAGGCCGCCCGCAAGCTCGTCGGCGCGGACGGCACCTTCGCGATCCGCCCGGAGAAGATCACCATCGACGGGCCGGTGACGGACGGCGTGACCGTCGCCGAGGGCACCGTCGCCGAGGTGGTCTACGCCGGCCCGGTGATCCGCTACGTCGTCGACCTCGACGCCGGGCCCCGGTTCGTGGTCCTGGAGCACAGCCGGCACACGCCGGCCGACCTTCAGGACCCGCGCGGCACCACCGTCCGGCTGACGTGGTCGCCGGAGCACGTCATCACGATCCCCTGACTGCAACCCGTCTCTCCCCGAGGAGTCCCTATGCGATCCACGAAGTGGTGGACCGCGGCCGCTGCCGTCGGTCTGCTCGCGCTCGCCGCCTGCGGCGACAGCGGTGGTGGTGGCGGCGGTACCGGCGGCGGCCCGGGCGGGCTGAAGCCGCCGCAGATCGACAAGCTCTCCACGCTCGGCGCCGGCGAGGGCTCGGTGAACATCGTCGCCTGGGCCGGCTACGTCGAGAACGGCAGCACCGACCCCAAGGTCGACTGGGTCACCGGCTTCGAGAAGGAGACCGGCTGCAAGGTCAACGTGAAGGTCGGCGGCACCTCCGACGAGATGGTCACGCTGATGAAGACCGGCGAGTACGACGTCGTGTCGGCCTCCGGCGACGCGTCGCTGCGGCTCATCTACGGCGGTGACGTCGCGCCGATGAACACCGACCTGATCCCGAACTACAAGGACGTCTTCGACGGGCTGAAGATGAAGGCCTGGAACTCCGTCGACGGCGTCGCCTACGGCGTCCCGCACGGCCGTGGCGCGAACCTGCTCATGTACCGCACCGACGTGGTGAAGACCGCGCCGACCTCGTGGAGCGTCGTGTTCGACCCGGCCTCGCCGTACAAGGGCAAGGTCACCGCGTACGACTCGCCGATCTACATCGCCGACGCCGCCGTGTACCTCATGAAGACCAAGCCCGACCTCGGCATCAAGAACCCGTACGCGCTCGACGACAAGCAGTTCGCCGCCGCCGTCGACCTGCTCAAGCAGCAGAACCAGGTGATCGGCGAGTACTGGTCGGACTACACCAAGGAGATCTCCGCCTTCAAGGCCGGCAACAGCGTCCTCGGTACCACGTGGCAGGTCATCGTCAACCTGGCCCAGGCCGACAGCGTGCCGGTCGAGGCGATCCTGCCGGAGGAGGGCGCGACCGGCTGGTCGGACACCTGGATGGTGTCGTCGAAGGCCAAGCACCCGAACTGCGCCTACAAGTGGGTCAACCACATCGTCTCGCCGGAGGCGAACGCGGCGGTCGCCGAGTGGTTCGGCGAGGCGCCGTCGAACAAGCTGGCCTGCGGCAAGACCGCCGCCAAGGACCACTGCGCGACGTTCCACGCGGAGGACGAGGCGTACTTCGGCAAGGTCTGGTACTGGACCACGCCGCTCGCCCAGTGCGTCGACGGCCGCACCGACGTGAAATGCAAGGACTACGCGGCCTGGACCCAGGCCTGGACCGAGATCAAGGGCTGATGACCGCACCATCCACTGTGGACCGCCGGATCTCCGCGTGGCTGCACCGCCACGCGGGGGTCCGGCTCGCCGCCCTCCTCGCCGCGCCGCTGACCTGGCTCGTCCTGGCCTACCTGGGCACCCTCGCGGTGCTGCTGGTGTCGGCGTTCTGGACCGTCAACGGGTTCACCGGCGACGTGGTCCGGCAGCCCACACTGGACAACTTCCGCACGCTCGTGACCGGCGAGGTCTACCGGGCGGTGACGCTGCGCACCGTCGGGGTCGCCGCCGCGGTCACGGTCGTCACCGCGCTCGTGGCGCTGCCGATGGCCTTCTACATGGCCAAGGTGGCGCCCCCGCGCAGCCGGCGCTGGCTCGTCGTGGCGGTCCTCACCCCGCTGTGGGCCAGCTACCTCGTCAAGGCCTACGCGTGGCGGGTGCTGCTCGCCAACGGCGGGCCGATCGACTCCCTGTTCGGCGGGCCCGGCCACGGTCCCGGTTACGGTCTGCCGGCGACCGTGATCGTCCTGTCGTACCTCTGGCTGCCGTACATGATCCTCCCGCTCTACGCCGGCCTGGAGCGGCTCCCCGACTCGCTGCTGGAGGCGTCGGCCGACCTCGGGGCGCGCAACTGGCGCACGCTCCGCTCGGTCGTGCTGCCGATGATCGTGCCGTCGCTGTTCGCCGGCTCGATCTTCACGTTCTCCCTGTCGCTCGGCGACTACATCACCGTCCAGATCGTCGGCGGCAAGACGCAGCTCCTCGGCAACCTGGTGTACGCGAACATCGGCGCGGCCAACAACCTGCCGTTCGCCGCCGCGCTCGCCACGATCCCGGTGCTCATCATGGTGATCTACCTCGTCGCGGTCCGCCGCTCCGGCGCCCTGGAGGAACTGTGACGCTGTCGCGCACCGCCCGGGTCCTGCTGCGCGTGGCGATGGTCCTCGGCCTCGGCGTGATCTACGTGCCGCTGCTGATCGTGCTGGTCAACTCGTTCAACGCCGACCGCACCTTCGCCTGGCCGCCGCCGCGGTGGACCACCGAGTGGTGGCTGCGGGCCTGGGAGAACGACGGTGCCCGCGACGCGTTGTGGACGTCGGCGAAGGCCGGCCTCGGCGCGACCGCGATCGCGCTGGTGCTCGGCACGCTCGTGGCGTTCGCGGTACAACGGCACCGGTTCTTCGGCCGGGACACGGTGTCGCTGCTCGTGGTGCTGCCGATCGCGCTGCCCGGCATCGTCACCGGCATCGCCCTGGACAGCGCGTTCCGCACGGTGCTCGGCCCGCTCGGCGTCGGCAAGGGCCTGTTCTCGGTGGTGGTCGGCCACGCCACGTTCTGCGTGGTCGTCGTCTACAACAACGTGCTCGCCCGGCTGCGCCGCCTCGGCGGGAACCTGGAGGACGCGTCGGCCGACCTGGGCGCGTCGTCGTGGCAGACGTTCCGGTTCGTCACGTTCCCGCTGCTGCGCTCGGCGCTGTTCGCCGGCGGGCTGCTCGCGTTCGCGCTGAGCTTCGACGAGATCGTGGTCACCACGTTCACCGCCGGCGCGGGCGTGCAGACGCTGCCCATCTGGATCTTCGCCAACCTGTTCCGCCCGAACCAGGCCCCGGTCATCAACGTGGTCGCGGCGGTGCTCATCGTGCTGTCGGTGATCCCCATCTACGTCGCCCAGCGCCTCTCCTCCGACACCGCGGGCGGCCGCCTCTAGGCAGCGTTTCATAACGCGCGAAGCCATTGGCTGATGGCGGCGATGGTGACGGTGGCCTCGAAGCGGACGGCGAGCTTGTCGTATCGGGTAGCCATGGCGCGGTGTTGTTTGAGCTGGTTGATGCCGCATTCC
>NZ_JBEXCY010000052.1:0-60896 GCF_040605515.1 Dactylosporangium sp. NPDC005572
GCCGATGGACTGGTTGCGCCACTGCTCCAGCACCCGGAGGCGGTTGAGCAGCGGTCGGCGTCGCCGGGGTCGCCGACCGCCACGAAGAACCCCGCGAGGCCCGCGAGGATCCAGGCGCAGCCACGGTACTGCCGGGCGCTCGGCCGGTGCGCCCCGAGCCGCCAGGCGACCAGGAGGGCGACGGGGAGCGCGAGCACCAGACAGGGCTGCACGAGGATGACCGGCCCGGTGGCGAGCGCGACGACCTGGAGCGCGACGCCGAGCACGTCGAGGGCGGCGCCGGTCAGCCACCGCCGGTCCCGGGCGAGGCGCAGCATGCCGCGCAGGCCGCCACCGTTGCCGGCGCTCACGGTGTGCTCGATGGCCGTCCCCGTGCCGAACGCGCAGGCCGCCCCGACCGCGAAGCACACCGACACCAGCAGCATGCGGCTCAGGGTGTCAGGTCGGGCGGCGTTCCCGCAGGTCGTCGCGTATCTGTTCGGAAACTTTACCAAAGGCATTGACAGTCGTAGCGGTTCCGTCAAGGCTTGATACAAGTCACGAACTTAGTGACCTCCTCCTCCCCGCCAGGAGCACCCCGCATGGTCCGTTCCCGACCCCTGAGCACGCTGCTCGCCGCCGCCTTGGTGATCCCCGCTCTGGTGGCGGCGCAGCCGGCGGCCGCCGCCGCCGCGACGACCGTCCAGGTCTACTGGAGCTCGGAGTCGCGCACCGCCGGCTACGAGCCGAAGAACGCCAACTGGTACAGCAACCCGGCCACCGGCCTGGCCGGCACGCCGTACCAGCTGTCCCGGCAGGCGGACCTGCCGATCGTCGCCGCCACTGGTAGCGCCACCATCACCGCCGACACGAACACGCGGTACCAGACCATCCTCGGCGTCGGCTCCTCCCTGGAGGAGTCCACCGTCTTCAACCTCTCGCGGATGAGCGCCGCGGCGCGCGACCGGGCGCTGCGCGCGCTCGTCGACCCGGTCAACGGCGCGGGCTTCAGCGTCGTGCGGATCACGTTCGGCACCAGCGACTTCACGTCGGGCGCCTTCTACACGTACGACGACGGCGCGGCCGACCCGTCGCTGTCGCGCTTCTCCATCCAGCGCGACATCGACCTCAACATCGTCGCCACCCTGCGCCAGGCCCTGGCCATCAACCCCGACCTGAAGGTCTTCGCCAGCGCGTGGTCGGCGCCGCCCTGGATGAAGACGAGCAACGCCATCATCGGCGGCAGCCTTGTCAGCTCCTCCATCCCGACGCTGGCGACCTACTATCGCCGGGCGATCCAGGCGTACAACGGCCAAGGCATTCCGATCCACGGCCTCACCCTGCAGAATGAGCCGCTGTTCTCGCCGCCCGACTATCCGGGCATGCTGGTGAGCGCCGACCAGGAGCGCCAGCTCGCCAAGGCGCTGCGCACCGAGCTCACGAACAACGGCCTGGGCGCCACGAAGATCTGGGCGTTCGACCACAACTTCAGCGAGGGCGCCAGCTACGCCGCCGGGGTGCTGACCGCCGACGCCCGCGCGTCGGTCGACGGCATCGCCTTCCACGACTACGCCGGCGAACCGACGGCCATGTCCCAGGTGCACGCCTCCTACCCGGACAAGGACGTGCTCATGACGGAGCGCTCCGTGTGGGGTACCGCCGGGGCCGACCGGATCGTGCAGTACTTCCGCAACTGGTCGACTCTCTACGAGGGCTGGGTGAGCATGCTCGACCAGAACCGCTCGCCCGAGCGGTGGACCGGCTCACCCGACCCGACCATGCTCGTGCAGAGCACGTCGAACCGCGACACGTTCTGGGCGCTGCCCGACTACAACATCGTCGCCCAGTTCTCGAAGTTCGTGCGGCCGGGCGCGCAGCGGGTGGCCACCGGCTACGGCTCGACGGGCACCGTCACCAACGTCGCGTTCCGCAACCCCGACGGCACCCTCGTCGCCGTCGTCGTCAACCAGACCGGGTCGAACCAGTCCTTCACCCTGCGGGTCGGTGCGCAGCAGGTGAGCAGCACGCTGCCGGCCCGGACCGTCGGCACGTACCTCTGGGCCGGCGCCGACAGCGGCACCACGACCGGCCGGACGGGCCAGATCACCGGCTACGGCGGCAAGTGCGTCGACGTCGCCGGCGCCTCGCCGGCCAACGGCACGAAGATCCAGCTGTACACCTGCAACGGCACCGACGCGCAGCGCTGGACGGTCTCCGCGGACGGCACGCTGCGGGCGCTGGGCAAGTGCCTCGACGTCGCCGGCGCCTCGTCGGCGAACGGGACGAAGGCCCAGCTCTACGACTGCAACGGCACGACGGCCCAGCAGTGGACCGCCGCCGCGGACGGTTCGCTGCGGGCCCTGGGCAAGTGCCTCGACGCGGCCGGCCCCAGCTCGGCCGACGGGACGCAGCTGCAGATCTGGACCTGCACGGGCGCGGCCAACCAGCGCTGGACGCTGCCGTAACGGCGTGGAGGGGCCCGCGCTCGCGGGCCCCTCGTGCGGTAGCGGGAGTGGACCCATGATCAAGGGAAGTATCTGGTCGTCATGGCAGCCAGATACTTCCCACGATCATGCGCGGGCGGGGGAGGAGGCCCTACTCGAAGCGCCGCGTCGGCGCGAACGCTCCCCGTGGTCAGGTGACTTCATCCCGGACCGCCGCCACCTCACCCCGGGTCACTTTGGCCGTCAGGCCATTCCCGCCCCGCCTTCCACTCAGGCCTCGTCCGCCGTTGCTGCCGGGTGGTCGTCTCCGCGCAGCCGGACCAACGGCGACTTCCCGCGCGTTGCAGGCTTACCCGCCAAGGACACTGACCTAGCTTCCTAGGACGCGGAACAGTGAGCGGCGCACACCACGCGTCACGCGACATGCGGAACGTGCGCAGCGGAGTGTGGAAACGGACAGCCACGTCGTCGACTCGGCAGTTCGTTGCCGCCGGCTCAGCGGCCCTCGCAATGCCGCCGGATCGGCGCAGTGTGAGGGCGCGGCGCGGCGTGCGACCGACCCTTTGCGGAGCGCGCCCGATGAGTCGGTCGACCGACCGAAACCCCGGCTCTGGTCGATAGTCGGTCGGTCGACCGGCCAAAGCTCGGGGGGCAGCGCTGTTCGGTCGGTCGACCGACCAGAAGGTTGCAGAGCCGTGCCCGCGGAGAGCGGCGAGGCGATGTGGGGTCGCGGTGCGGCGTGCGGCCGAGACCTGGGGCCGGCTCCGGTCGGTCGACCGACCGAAACCAACCCCGGTTGGTCGGTCGACTGACCGAAACCCCGGCTCTGGTCGGTAGTCGGTCGGTCGACCGAACCCCGCCGCGGTTGGTTGGTCGACCAACCGACCAACCAACCGAACGGAAGGTTTGCATCCGTGTCCGTTGCGCGCTGTGGGCGGGGTTGCGCTCGGTGGGGTCTCGTGGGCATCATGGACGGCATGATCACCTCTGATCGAAAGGGCGTGTTCGCCCTCGCGCGATGACCGCGCTCCTGCGGCGAAGCGCCGCGCCGGCTGTGCCGGGTTCTCGTTCCACCAATCGGGTTGTTGATCGCTGGCGGCAGGCCGTGCCCATCAGGCAGGGCTGGTTCGATGCCGGGGTCTGCGACCAGCCCGCCGACCGTGATGCCGCCGAGGCCGCCGTTGCGCGGATCTACCTGCGGCTCGGGCGGTCCCGTCCCGACTTCCACTGGGTCGACTCTCCCCGCCAGGCGTTGCCGCTGCTGGCCGGGCGGCCGGGGCACGCCGTGCTGCGGCGGTGGATCTCCCACCGGCCACCCGCGGGGGAGCCGCCGTTCGTCAGCGACGTCGCCGCCGGGCTGTCCCGGTTGCGGGGAGCGCTCGACACCGCGGCCGACCATCCCGACCTCAGCGCGCTGCCGCGCAGCAGCGGCAAGCGGGACAGGGAGAAGCGGCCCGAGCTGGCGACGCTGGAGCCGGAAGCGGCGCTCGACATCGGGTACCCGCTGAGGGAGGTCATCCGCCACGGGGTCCGGGAGGCGCTGACCACCGGCCTCGCGGCCGCGCTGGCCTGGCCGGTCCGCCGGGAGCTGGGCGTGCCGGACCAGGTGCCGGTGGGCTGGTACGGCCAGCAGGACGCCCCCTGGATCGCCTACTACGACACACTGAGAAGGCTGGGCCTGGCCGTGTACCGCCCGTCGGACGAGGCGGTGTTCGACGACTGGGTCCTGCTGGCCCGCTCCACCGGCTGGTGGTGGCCCGACGAGGCGAGATGCGTGCTCTCCGACCGTCCGGCGGAAGTGCAACACCACCAGCGCGAGGTGCGCGCGGTGACCTTCCGCGACGGCTGGTCGCCGCCGCTCAGGTAACCGACGACGGCTGGGCGCCGCGGAGGGCGAACCACGCGGCGCCCAGCGTCGACAACACCAGGGCGGCCGAGCTCAGGCCGAGGGACCAGTGCACGCCGACCGCGGCGCCGAGCAGGCCCACGGTGAAGCCGCTGCCGGCGCGCAGGCCGTTGGCGGAGACGCCGTACACGCCGATGACCCGGCCGCGGTCGGCCGGCGGGGCCAGCAGCTGCACCACGGTCTGGCCGATCGACATCGCGGCCAGGTTGGCCACGCCGCCCAGCAGGAGCAGGGCGACCGCGAACGGGTAGCTGGTGGTGACGGCGAACAGCAGGCTCGTCACGCCGTACACCAGGGTGCTCAGGACCGCCGTGAGCACGGTCGAGGGCAGGCGCGCCGTCGCCTCCAGCAGGATGCCGCCGAGCACGCCGCCCGCGCCGTTGGCGAACAGCAGGATGCCGTAGGCGGTGCCGGCGTCGCCGGCGCCGAGGTCGCCGGCGAAGATCGGCATCGTGGACTGCAGCGACGCGCCGACGAAGAACGCGCCGAGGCCGCCGAGCAGGATCATGCTGACCAGGGCCCGGTTGGCGCCGACCTCGCGCAGCACGCGCACCGAGTCGACGAGGCCGATGCGCGCGCGGGGGACGCCGTGGTCGCGGGTGTGGCCGGTGTACCTGGTGCGGAAGAGGAAGATCGTGAGCGGCAGGTAGAACAGGACGTTGGCGAAGATGCCGGCGGTCGGGCCCAGCCCGAGCAGCAGCGCCGAGCCGACGGCCGGGCCGAAGAGGACGCCGAGGCTGCGGAAGGTCGCGTTGAGGCGGACTGCCGAGGGCAGCTCGGCGTCGCCGACGAAGTCGTGCAGCATGAGCTGCTCGGCCGGGCCCCACAGGGAACCGGCCATGCCGTGGATGACCAGCAGGACACACGCGTGCCACACCTGCAGCGTGCCGGTGGCGAACAGGATGCCCCACCCCAGGGAGGCCGCCATGAACAGGGCCTGGGCGCACTGGATGACCCGGCGGCAGTCGTACCGGTCGGCGAGCGCGCCGAACGAGACGGAGAACAGCAGGAACGGTACCCAGTGGCTGATCACCTGGAATCCGGCGAGCGCGGGGGAGTGGAACCGTTCCCAGAGCACCCAGTACGTGATGACGTGCTCGATGTTGTCGGCCATCATCGCCAGCGCGGCGCCGAAGAGGTACGGCCGGCAGTCCGGGTTGCGCAGCGCGGCGAACCGGCGGGGCACGCTGGGGGCGGTCATGATCGCAGCCTGCTCCCCGTCGATGCGCCCGAAGCGCGCAGGCGGGGGCCGAGTGACCCAAGCCACCCGGGCGGGTGAGGCATGGCGGGGGCGGCGCGGGTAGCGGCCCGGGCGTGACCTCGCTGCGCCACCTGCTGCACGCCCCGGAGATCCTCGTCGCGCCCGGCGTCTACGACGGCACCGGCGCCAGGCTGGCGCAGGCGGCCGGCTTCCGCGCGCTGTACGTGAGCGGGTTCCAGACCGCGGCGAGCGCGCTCGGCCTGCCCGACGTCGGGTACGTCACGATGACCCAGATGCTGCGCCGGGTCGAGGCGATCTGCGACGTCGCCGGGGTGCCGGTGATCGCCGACGCCGACACCGGCTACGGCAACCCGCTGTCGGTGCGGCGCACGGTGCGGGCCTGGGAGCGAGCCGGGGCGGCCGCGCTGCACATCGAGGACCAGACCTCGCCGAAGCGGTGCGGGCACATGCTGGGCCGGGACGTGATCCCGGCCGCCGACATGGTGCAGAAGGTGCGCGCGGCCGTCGACGCCCGCCGGGACGACGATCTCGTGATCATCGCTCGTACCGATGCGCGCACCACCCGCGGCCTGAACGAGGCGATCGACCGGGCTGCGGCGTACCACGAGGCGGGCGCCGACCTGCTGTTCATCGAGTCGCCCGAGTCCCTCGACGAGATGCGCCGGATCGCCGAGGCGTTCCGCGGGGTGGTACCGGTGCTCAGCAACCAGATCGAGGGCGGCCGGACGCCGCTACCCGGCGTGGCGGCGCTGCAGGAGATGGGCTACTCCCTCGCGTTGTTCTCGCTGGGCACAGCCTTTGCGGCGGCGAAGGGCATGGAGGCCTACTTGCGGGCCCTCGCCGCGGGCAGCGCACCGCCCGCGATGACGGGGTTCGACGAGTTCAACGCGCTTGTCGGGCTCGAGGAGCACACGGCCCTCGATGCCCGCTACACCGGCTGAGATCGACGACTGCAACAAACCTGCAAACGCCACGCGTTGACGCGCCCGGTGCGGCGTGCCAACGTACTTCCCAGGAATGCGCTTTCCTCTAAGTTCCCGCTGTCCGTGAACGTCCGGAGGAATGCATGCACGTGCACCTCAAGCTCGGCCTCACCGTGTTGACGGTGGCCGGGCTGACTCTCGCCGCCGCCACGGCGATCGCCCAGGCGGCCGACACCCGCACCACCAGCGTCAGCGTCCCCGCGCAGGCCCGCCAGCCGCTCGCCGCCAACGACGGGTGGGGCGCCGCCGGCGCCGGCACCAGCGGCGGGTCCGCGGCCGACGACGCCCACGTCTTCGTCGTGCGCACCCGCGACGAGCTGGTCGCCGCCGTGGCCGGCAACACGCCGAAGATCGTCCTCATCGCCGGCAAGATCGATGCCAACGCGGGCAGGACCTGCGCCGACTACGCCGACCCGGCGTACAGCCTGGACGCCTACCTCGCCGCCTACGACCCGGCGGTGTGGGGCCGCGTCGCCCCGAGCGGGCCCCTCGAGGAGGCGCGGGTCCGCTCGACCCGCACCCAGGGCGACCAGATCAAGGTCAACGTCGGGTCGAACACGACGATCTACGGCCTCAAGGGCGCGCAGCTGCTCGCTGGCAACCTGCTGCTGACGAACGTCAGCAACGTCATCATCCGTAACGTGACGTTCCTCGATGCCGCCGACTGCTTCCCGGCGTGGACGCCGACCGATGGCGCCGAGGGCAACTGGAACTCGCTGTACGACAACGTGACCCTCAGCGGCGCGACCAACGTGTGGCTCGACCACAACACGTTCACCGACGGCGCCAACCAGGACGTCGACCAGCCGGTGTACTTCGGCCGCCCCTACCAGGTGCACGACGGCCTGGCGGACATCATCCGCGGCTCCGACTACGTCACCGTGTCGTACAACTACCTGTTCGAGCACGACAAGTCGATGCTCATCGGCTCGACGAACACGCCGGGCGTCGACGTCGGCAAGCTGCGGGTGACGATCCACCACAACCGCTTCGCCAACCTCGGCCAGCGGATCCCGCGGGTGCGCTTCGGCCAGGTCGACGTCTACAACAACTACTTCTACCTGACCGACGAGGACACGTTCTCCTACGCGTTCGGCGTCGGCGTGCAGTCGGCGATCTACGCCGAGAACAACTTCGTCCTGCGCAGCGCGGACATCCCGCTCGGCGCCCTGGTGTACAACTGGGGCGGCACGGTGATGACCGAGCGCGGCACGCTCGCCCGGGTCGGCACCGGTCCGGTCGTGGCGGTCAACCTGCTCGACGAGTTCAACGCGGCGAGCGACCCCGACATCGGCACGGACGCCGGCTGGACCCCGGCCCTGCGCACCGGGCTCGACCCGACCGCCGACGTGCCGAAGATCGTGACGGCGAACGCGGGCGCGCGCCTACCCGTCTGACCCTTCGAGGGCCAGGAGGCTCCGCGCGCAGTCCACGACCGTCTCCGCCGCCGGGCGGGGGTGCCAGCCCAGCAGCCGCTCCGCCTTCGCGGTGCTGTGCCGGTGCCGCCGCCCGAGCGAGACGGTGATCGCCCGCAGCTGCGGGTCGAACCGGGCGGCGAGCCGGACCGCGAGGTCCGGCAGCTGCCGCCGCGGCACCCTCGCCCCGGCCGGCCCGAGCCCGGCCCGCAGCGCGGCAGCCATTTCGCGCATCCAGGTGAACTCGCCGGTGCCGAGGAACCGCTCACCGGCCGCGGCCGGGGCGGTCATCGCCCGCACGTGCAGGTCGGCGAGGTCACGAACGTCGACGATCTCCAGCCCGATGCGCGGGGTGCCGGGCATCTTCCCGCCGAGCATCCGGGCGACGATCTGCACCGAGCCGAGGTTGCCGGGCGTCAGGACCGGCCCGAACACCGCCCCCGGCAGGATCGTGGTCAGCGTCGTCGGGCCCGGGTGGGCGGCCATGAAGTCCCACGCGGCCCGCTCGGCTACGGTCTTGGCGCGCCGGTACGGCGTGAGGGCCGGGTCGTCGGGGTCCGTCCACAGTGTCTCGTCGGTGACCCCGTCCTCCCGGTACGACGACGGGCTCGCCGCGTTGGCCGCCGAGGTCAGGACCACCCGGCGCACCCCGGCCGCGGTCGCGGCCCGCAGCACCCGCAGCGTGCCGTCGCGGGCCGGGCGCAGCAGCGCCTCCGCGTCCTCGGTGCCGTCCAGCCCGAGCGGCGAGGCCACGTGCAGGACGTAGTCGCAGCCGGCCACCGCCGCGTCCCAGCCCCCGTCGGCGGTGAGGTCGGCGACGTGGCCGGTCAGCCGCTCGCCCGGGTCCACCTCGGCGGCCACGGCGGCGCGCACCCGGTCGAGCTTCGCCGCGTCGCGGACCGTGGTGCGCACGGTGTACCCCTGGCGCAGCAGCTCGACCACGCACCACCCGGCCACGTAGCCGGTGCCGCCGGTCACCAGGACGGTCTCGCTCATGCGACCTCCGCTTCGCTCCGGCCGCACGAGCTCCGAGCTGAGCCCATGATGATCGGCCTCCTCCGCTTCGCTCCGGAACCGCTCATGCGTCCTCCGCTTCGCTCCGGCCGCACGAGCTCCAAACTGAGCCCATGATGAGCGGCCTCCTCCGCTTCGCTCCGGAACCGCTCATGCCCCCTGCTCCGTTCGCTATGCTGGCGGCTAAGTGGAGGATTCCTCCGCTCCACTCCACGATATGGAGGATTCCTCCAGTTGGCAAGCGAGGGGGCCGGCATGCGGGCTGACGCGCGCCGCAAGCGCGACGCGATCCTGGCCGCCGCGGTCGGGGTGTTCGCCGAGCGCGGCGTCGACATCGCGTTGGACGAGGTCGCACGGCGGGCGAACGTCGGCATCGCCACCCTGTACCGGCACTTCCCGACCCGCGAGGCACTCATCACCGGCGCGTACGTGCGGGAGATCGAGCTGCTCTGCGACGGCGTCGACGAGCTGCTCGCCGAGCTGCCGCCGGACGAGGCCCTGGCCGCCTGGATGCGCCGCTTCATCGGCTACGTCGCCGGCCGGCCGGGCATGGCCCTCGCGCTCAAGTCGATCGTGCTGAGCACCGACGCGGCGGCGATGCAGGCCAGTCACGACCGCATCTACGCCGCGCTCGGGGTGCTGCTCGACGCCGGGCGGCGGGCCGGCGTGCTCCGCGCCGACGCCGCGGCGGAGGACGTCGCCAACGCGCTGAGCGGGATCAGCCTCGCCAACAGTGCGCCCGGCACGCAGGAGCGGGCCGGCCGGGTGATCGGGCTGCTGGTGGACGGGCTGCGGTACCACCCGGAAGCTTGACGGTCCGCACCCGCTCGCCATCAGGGGCGTCGGCGTCGAGGCGCGCGGCCTGTCAACCGTCGCTGATCTGGCGCCGCACGACGTCGTCGAGCCAGCGGGCCAGCTTCGCGGGGCCCCAGCCGCGCTCCTCGACGAGCAGCGCGACCGTGTGCCACGTCACCAGCGACCAGACGGCGTCGGCGGCCCGGCCGAACGGCAGGCCCGGCCGCAGCTGGCCGGCGTCGGCGACCGCGCGCACGATGCGCTTGGCGTCGGCGCGGTGGCGGCGCTGGTGGGCGCGCCAAGCGTCGCGCAGCGCCGGCTCGGCGGCGGCGCCGTGCTCCAGGGTGCGGCACAGCGGGTAGTGCCGCAGCAGTTCGGTGCCGGGGTCGCCGCCCGGCCGCTCCGCCTCGTGCCGGTCCAGCGCCAGCACGAGCAGGCCGGCCTTGTCGGCGACCGCGTACACCGACTTGGCGGTCACGCCGGCCTCGGCCGCGATGGCCGCCATCGTGGTCGGCGCCCACCCGTGGTCGGCGAAGAGCCGCCCGGCAGCGGTGACGATCGCCTCCCGCGTGGCAGTGGCCTGCGCCTCACGACGCGGCGCACGGTATACACGTTCATGGATAGCTACAGTCATACTCACCTCATTTCACTCTGACTGTACCGAACGGGTCCGTGCTGGCCGACACGGGTGCCGTGTCCACAGTGGACGGCGTTGTCGATATTCTGCATTGGTGTACATCGATTGATAGGCCGCATTGAATCTGCCGGAAACCCTTTGTTTACCGGCTGTTTGCCGCTACGGTTGGCGCTGTCAACGTTGAAGGAGGTGATGGACATGGCGAAGAAGAAGAAGAAGGACAAGAAGAAGGGCAAGAAGAAGTAAGCGGCTACGGGTGCCAGACCCGTGTCGTTCCAGTGGTGTCGACGCAGGCCAGCCGCGTGCCATCGGTCACGCAGCGGGCCTGCTCGGCGTCGATCCGGCCGATCGTCCGCACGACGTCGGTCGCGGGGTCGAGGACCCCGATCCGGCCCTTGCGCCAGGCCACCCGCCGGTCGGGCGGCAGCAGCCGCCAGCCGTCGGGGTCGGTGCGGGTCCGCTGGGCCGCCGCCACCGCCTGCGGCGGGTCCAGCCTCCGGGTCCAGACCGGTCGGCCGGTGCCGACGAGGACCGCCTGCAGTGTGGTCACCAGGCGCAATGTGCCGCAGCCGGTGCTCGCGGTGGCCAGCAGTACCGCATCCGCATCCGCCGCACCGACGAGCACGCCCTCCGACGTCCAGGCCGGCTCGCCGGACGCCGGGTCGAGACGGTCCACCCGCGGCGGGTGCTGCGCGTCGCACGGCTGGTGCGTGGCGAACACCGCGTCGGCCGCCACGGACAGGCCCGGGTCGGGCCCGGCGAGCGGGCGCCGCCAGCGCTCGGCGCCCGCCCACGTGTAGGCGGTGACGTTCCAGGCGAGCGTGCCGGTGCCCCGGATCACGAAGAAGCCCTGGGTCGTGCCCACCAGCGCCATGGTGCCGCCGGGCAGCGTGACCACCGGCCGCAGCTGCGGTATCGGCTCGACCTGCTGGGTCGCCACGAGGACGAGGACGGCGGCCAGGGCCAGGCCGGCGCTACGCGTCGGTCGTTGCGGCCTCGCGTTCAGTGGTCCCGTGTTCAGTGGTCCCGTGTCCAGGTCGATGACCACGCGGCCACACTACCGCGCGCAGCGAGACCAGCGCCCAGACGCCTTCCAGCAGCAGGAACCCCCACTGCCGGCCGTGCAGCGCCTCGGCGGCGAGGATGACCGACCCGGCGAGGTTCAGCAGGTTGTACCACTGGCTGCGGGTCTGCAGGCGCCCGAGCTGCACGAGCACGAACGGCAGCAGGATGAGCAGCGACCCGGCGAGCTGTACCACGACGGCCTCCAACACGCCGTCTTTGCTCTGCCGGGTACGGTGCGCCTCGTCCGGGCCGGCAATTGTTGCCGGCTGGTTTCGATCCTCTCACAAGCGCCCTACTCGCTCCCTACTCGCGGATGGTCATCCTGCTCACCCTCCGGCCGTCCGCGGTCAGGCGGAACGTGAAGTGGCTGGGGCCGTTGAAGCCGGCGCCGCTGACGGTCGCCGTCACGACGTGCGCGCCGTCGTGCTCCGTGACGCCGGTCGGCTCGAGGCGGGCGTGCACGCCGATGTTCTCGCCGTCGTTCCAGCGGCCGATCGCCTCGTGGCCGTGGAACTCGCGGCCCCAGTCGTCGATGACGCCGTCGGCGCTGAACGCGGCGACGAATGCCGCGTCGTCCTCGGCGTTGGTGGCGTCGAACACGGCCCGGACGGCCTCGGGCATGGTGGTCATGCGACACCGCCGTTGACGAAGACCGTCTGGCCGTTGATCCAGCGGGCCGGGCCGGCGAGCGCGGACACCACCTCGGCGATGTCCCCGGGCATGCCCAGCCGCTCCATCGGGTTGGCCTTGCGGAACCGCTCGACCGTCTCCTCGTCCTTGCCGTCGAAGAACAGCTCGGTGGCCGTCGGCCCGGGCGCGACCGCGTTCGCGGTGACGTCGCGGCCGCGCAGCTCCTTGGCGAGGACCGCGGCGAGCGTCTCGGTGGCCGCCTTCCCGGCCGCGTACGGCGCGTACCCCGGGTACAGCAGCCGCGTCTGCGTCGTGGAGAAGCCGATGATCGCGCCGCCGGCCCGCACGCGCCGGGCCGCCTCGCGCGCCACGACGAACGCGCCGCGCACGTTCGTGCGGTGGATGCGGTCGAACGTGTCGAGGTCGAGGTCGGCGACGGGTGACAGGGCCATCCGTCCTGCCGCGTTCACGACCACGTCGACCCCGCCGTACAGCCGCTCGGCCTCGTCGAACAGGCCCGCGACGGCCCGCTCGTCGGCGATGTCGGCCTTGACCGCCGTCGCGCGCCTCCCGGTCGCGGTGATGGCCTCGACGGTGGCCTTGGCCTCGGCGTCGTTGCTGGCGTACGCGATGACGACGTCCTGCCCGTCGGCGGCCAGCCGCTCGGCGACGGCCCGCCCGATCCCGCGTGACCCGCCGGTGACGATGGCGACTCGACTCATGGCTCGCTCCCTAGCTATCGGTGCTAACGAGTTCATGTTAGCGCCGATATGTTATCGCCGCTAACGCGATCGTGTTATCGTTGTCACCATGGACGGTGCCCGCGAGCGGATCCTCGCCGCCGCCACGGCGCTACTCACCGAGGGCGGCCGCGAGGCGGTCTCGACGCGCGCCGTGAGCGCCGCCGCGGGCGTGCAGGCCCCGACGATCTACCGCCTGTTCGGTGACAAGCAGGGCCTACTGGACGCGGTGGCCAGCCACGGCTTCGCGACGTACCTGACCGGCAAGGCGGCCCTCAAACCCACCGACGACCCGGTCGCCGACCTGCGTGCGGGCTGGGATCTGCACGTGGGCTTCGGCCTGGCCAACCCGGCCCTCTACGCGCTGGTCTACGGCGAGCCCCGCCCGGGGGAGTCCCCGCCGGCGGCGCTGGCGGCCGCGGAGGTCCTGGCCGCCCAGATCCACCGCATCGCGTCGGCCGGCCGCCTGCGGCTCCCGGAGCCCCGGGCCGCGTTCCTGGTCCACTCGGCGGGCTGCGGCACGACCCTGACGTTGATCGCCGTGCCGGAGCCGGCGCGGGACATGACCGTGTCCCACCTGGCCCGCGAGGCCGTCATCGCCGCGGTCACGACGGACGCTCCGGCGACGCCGAACCCGGGCCCGGCGGGCGCCGCGGTCTCACTGCGGGCGGCACTGCCGCAGACGGCGGCGCTCACCCCGCACGAGCGGGGCCTGCTGGGCGAGTGGCTGGACCGCATCGCGTCGTCTCCGCGATGACGCTCCCGACCGACGTTCAGGCGTACCTGGAAGCGGTCGTGGCCCGCCTGCGCGACCTGCTCGGCCCCGGCCTGGTCGGCGTGTACCCGGCCGGCTCCCTGTCCCTGGACGCCTACCGCCCCGGCCGCAGCGACATCGACCTGGTGGCCGTGGCCGACGACCCGGCCCCGATCGCCGCCGCCCTGCCCTGCTGCCGGCCTGGAGTTCGTCCTCTACGACCGGGCCACCCTGACGACGCAGGCCGGTTTCGCCCTGAACCTCAACACGGGGCCGCGCCCTCCCACCGAAGGTCGAGACCGACCCGGGCGACGCCCCCGCGTTCTGGTACCCGATCGACCGCGACATCGTCCACCAGCAGTCCCGCTCGCTGATCGGCCCGCCGTTCGCAACCCTGGCGGCTCGCGTCCCTTACGACCAGTTCCTCCCCGTCGTGGCCTTCTCCGTCACCACGCTGCTCTCCTGACGGCTATTGGGGCACGCCCCGCGGCGGGAACGTCACGCGGACCTCCAAGCCGCCCTCGGGGAGCGCGCGGGCGACCGGGTCGCAGCTGTGGGCCCAGGCGATGGCCCGCACGATGGCCAGGCCGAGGCCGTGCCCGTCGCCGTGACCGACCCGTTGCGCCTTCATCCGCTGGAACGGCTCGAACAGCCGGTGGAGCTCCTCGTGCGGCACGACCGGGCCCGAGTTGCGCACGATGACCCGCGCAAACCCCGCCTCGGTCTCGGTCACCACCTCCACCCAGCCGTCCGGCACGTTGTGGCGCAGCCCGTTGTCGACGAGGTTGGCCACCAGGCTCTCCACCAGCTCCAGGTCGCCGGCCATCGGCGTCGGCTGCAGCCGGGTCGTGATCCGCACGTCCGTCGCGCGCCGGGTCATCGCCACCCGCCGCGCCACCGCCGCCAGGTCGAACGCCACCGGCCGCTCCACCCCGACCTGCCCGTCGGAGAGCGACAGCAGCGCGCCGATGAGCCGCTCCTGCGCCGCACCCAGTGCCAGCACCTCCTCCGACGCCGAACGCATCGAGTCGACGTTGACGTCCGGGTCGGCCATCGCCACCTGCAGCAGCGTCCGCTGCGCGGTCAACGGTGTGCGCAGCTCGTGCGAGGCGTTGGCGACGAACTGCCGCTGCGCCGCGAACGCCGCCTCCAGCCGCGCGAACAGGTCGTCGAGCGTCTCCGCCAGCTCCGCGAACTCGTCGTTGCGGCCCATCGACCCGAGCCGCCGGTGCAGGTTGTTGGCCGAGATCTCCCGCGCGGTCGAGTTGATCGTGCGTAACGGCGCCACGAACCGCCCGGCCACCACCCAGCCGACCAGCAGGGACAGCACCATCAGCCCGAACAGCGAGAGCGACCACGTCGTCACCGGGAACTCGGCGCTCCGCTCGACCGGGTGCGGCTCGCCGCCCGGCGCGACCGGCGAGGTCTGGCTGGCACCGAGCAGCGGGATCGTGAGCAGCACCGCCGAGATGATGAAGAACGGGCCGGCGTAGATCAGCATCAGCTGCCGGCGCAGCGTCGAGCGGCGCTTCACGGCGCACCGACCCGGTAGCCGCCCTCGCGGACCGTGTGGATCACCGGCGGGTCGCCGAGCTTCGTCCGCAATCGCCGGACCGTGGTCTTCACGGCCGTCGTGAACGGGTCGGCCGCCTCGTCCCACACCCGCTCCAGCAGGTCCTCCGCGGACACCGGCCGGCCCTGCGCCGCCAACAGGCACTCCAGCACACCGAACTCCTTCGGGCTCAGGTCGAGCCGCCGCCCGCCCCGCGACGCCACCCGCCGGGCCGGGTCGAGCGTCAGGTCGTCGCACTCCAGCACGGGCGGCACCAGTGCCGTCGGCCGCCGGCCCAGCGCCCGGACCCGCGCCACCAGCTCGGCGAAGTCGAACGGCTTCGGCAGGTAGTCGTCAGCGCCCAGCCCGAGCCCCTCCACCCGGTCCTTCACCGTGCTCGACGCGGTCAGCATCAGCACCCGGCTGCCCGCGCGGTCGGCGACGATCCGCCGGCACACGTCGTCGCCGTGGGTCCCGGGCACGTCCCGGTCCAGGACGACCACGTCATACCGCGTCACGGCCAGCCGCTCCAGGGCGTCGTCGCCGTCGAGGACGACGTCCACCGCCATGCCCTCCCGGCGCAGGCCGGTGCCGAGGGTCCGGGCCAGGACCTCGAAATCCTCCACGACGAGTACGCGCATGCCACCACCTTGCCAGGCCGCCGGTGTCAATGAGGTGTCAGCCGACGGCACCGTGCTGACACCACCCACACCGTAGAACCGAGACCCATGATTACCGTGAACGGACTCAGGAAACGGTTCGGCGCGACGACCGCGCTCGACGGGATGACCTTCACCGTCGATCCCGGCCGGGTCACCGGCTTCGTCGGCCCCAACGGCGCCGGCAAGTCGACCACGATGCGCGTGATCCTCGGCCTCGACGCCGCCGACGCCGGCACGGCCCTCGTCGAGGGCCGCCCCTACCGCGCGCTGCGCCACCCCCTCCGGCACGTCGGCTCGCTGCTCGACGCGAGCGCGCTGCAACCCGGCCGCACCGCCCGCAACCACCTGCTGTGGCTGGCCCACTCGCAGGGCCTCGGCGCGCGCCGGGTCGACGAGGTGCTCGAGCGCTCCGGCCTGCAGGGCGTCGCCCGGCGCCGGGCCGGCGGCTTCTCCCTCGGCATGCGCCAGCGCCTCGGCATCGCCGCCGCGCTGCTCGGCGACCCGCCCGCCCTGATGCTCGACGAGCCCTTCAACGGCATGGATCCCGAAGGGATCATCTGGATGCGCGGCTTCCTGCGCGGGCTCGCCGCCGAGGGCCGGGCCGTGCTCGTCTCCAGCCACCTGATGGGCGAGCTGGAGGACACCGCCGACCACGTCGTCGTGGCCGGGCGGGGCCGGGTCATCGCCGACGCGAGTGTCGCCCAGCTGCTGGCCGCCGCGTCCGGCGACCGGGTGACGTTACGTTCGCATTCGGCGGAGGCTTCGGCGGTACTGGCTGAGGCCGGCGCCACCGTCACCCGGGCCGGCGACGGCGTGCTCAGCGTCGCCGGGCTCGCCGCCGGCGACGTCGTCGCCGCGCTGCACCGCCGCGGCGTGGCGTTCTCCGAGGTGTCCGCGCACCGCGCGTCGCTCGAGGACGCCTACCTGGAGCTCACCCGCGACGCCGTCGAGTACCGCTGGGAGTCCGCGTCATGACCGCATACCTGCGCGCCCTCGCCGCCGAGTGGACCAAGTTCCGCACCATGCGCGGCTGGGTCGCCGCCGTCATGATCGCCGCGGCCCTGATCGTGGGGCTCGGGCTGCTGCCCGGCCTGCAGGGCTCCTGCGGCAAGCACGGGCCCGGCTCGGAGTGCGTGGCGCCCGTCGGCCCGGGCGGCGAGGAGGTCACCGACAGCCTCACGTTCGTCCACCAGGCGCTGACCGGCGACGGCAGCGTCACCGTCCGGCTCACCGGGCTGACCGGCGAACTCCCGGGCGAGCCGGGCAAGCCCCGGTCCGGCCTGGTGCCGTGGGCGAAGGCCGGCCTGATCGTGCGGGGCGCCACCACGCAGGGCGCCACGTATGCGGCGGTGATGATGACCGGGTCGCACGGCGTGCGGCTGCAGTACGACTTCGTCCACGACGTCGCCGGCAGACCGGGCGGCGTCTCGGCCGACGCGCCACGCTGGCTGCGGCTCACGCGCTCCGGCGACACGCTCACCGCCGCCGAGTCCACCGACGGCACCGCCTGGACCACCGTCGGCTCGGCCCGGCTGAGCGGGCTGCCGGCGACCGTCGAGGCCGGGCTGTTCGTGACCTCGCCGCAGCACACCGAGGAGGTCGACGTCGGGCTGGGCAGCGGCGCGATGGGCGGGCCCAGCCACGCCACCGGCGTCTTCGACCGGCTCGCGCTGGCCGGCGGGTGGCAGGGCGACGCCTGGAAGACCGACGTGATCGGCGCCCAGGTGGAGCACGGCGGCGGGGCCGGTGGGCCCGGCGGCGCGCCCGACGCCCCGGTCGCCGGCGGCTCGGTCGGGCCGGCGGCCGGGCGGGTCTCCGGGGCCGAGCGGGAGGGCGACACGTTCCGGCTCACCGGCTCCGGCGACCTCGCACCCTCCATCCCCGGCGCCGCCGGCGTCGGCGTCACGATCACCTCGACGCTCGTCGGCACGTTCGCCGGCCTGATCGTCGTGGTCGTCCTCGGCGCCGTGTTCGTGACCGCGGAGTACCGGCGCGGGCTCATCCGCACCACGTTCGCCGCCGCCCCGCACCGGGTCCGGCTGCTCGCGGCGAAGGCCACCGTCGTCGGCGGCGTCACGTTCGTCGCCGGCCTGGTCGCCGCGGCCGTCGTCGTCTCGCTCGGCCAGGACGTGCTGCGCGACAACGGCGTCTACCTGCATCCCGCCTCGACCGCGACCGAGGTGCGGGTCGTCGTCGGCACCGCGGCGCTGCTCGCCGTCGCGGCCGTCCTGGCCCTCGCGTTCGGCACCGTGCTGCGCCTCGGCGTCACCGCCATCACCACCGCCGTGGTCGTGATCGTCATGCCGTACGTGCTGGCGATGACGGTCCTGCCGACCGCGGCCGGCCAGTGGCTGCTGCGGGTCAGCCCCGCCGCGGCGTTCGCGCTGCAGCAGGCGTCGCCGGCGTATCCGCAGGTGGCGAACATCTACACCCCGGCCAACGGCTACTTCCCGCTCGCGCCCTGGGCCGGCCTCGCGGTGCTCGCCGCGTGGGCGGCGGTGGCGTTCGCGGCGGCCGCGGTCGTGCTGAGGAAGCGGGACGCATGATCGACATCGTCAGAGCCGAGTGGACCAAGCTGCGCACGTCGCCGGGCACCCTCGCGCTGCTCGTCGGGGTGATCGTCGCGACCGTCGGGGTCAGCGCGGCGGCGAGCGCCTGCTCCGGGACCGGGTGCGACGCTGACCTGCCCAAGCTGGGCCTGACCGGCGTGCAGCTCGGGCAGGCGGTCGTGGCGATCCTGGGCGTGCTGGTGATCGGCCACGAGTACGGCACGGGCATGGTCCGCGTGACCCTCACCGCCATGCCCCGCCGGCTGCACGTCCTGGCCGCGAAGGCCGCCGTGCTGGCCGCCGTGGTCGCGGTCGCCGCGGTCCCGGCGGTGGCGGGCGCGGTGGCGGTGTCGCAGCTGATGCTCCCGGACCACAACGTGGTGCTGCGGCCGGCGGTCGGTTCGGTGCTGTACCTCGTCCTCGTCGCACTGCTGGCCCTGGGCACGGCGACGGCGTTCCGCAGCGCGGCGGCCGCGATCGGCACGATCCTGGCCGTGCTGTACGCGCTGCCGATCGTCCTGGCCGTGGTCACCGACGAGGAGTGGCGCGACCGGTTACGCCGCATGGGCCCGTCGACGGCCGGCCTGGCCGTGCAGGCCACAACCGCGGACGCCGTGACGGGCCCGTGGAAGGGCCTGGGCGTGCTGGCCCTGTGGGCCCTGGGCGCCCTGCTCGTGGGCGCCGTGCTCCTCCACCGAAGAGACGCCTGACGCGCGCCCCGGCCCGCCCCGGCCCGCCACGCCTCGAAAGCTGATGCCTGCCGCAGCACGTACGGTGCGATCCTCGTGCTGCGGCAGGCCGGCTGATGGGTCTCGCGGGCCATCACGACGTCGTGGGCCGCCTGACGCGAAATGCGGTGCGTGCATTCCGAGAAGCCTTGCGCTGCCGTGCCGACGAGGTTGCAGGAAACGATTCGCCCGGCGCCGGTGCGGGCAGTTGCGTAACCGCGAAACGCCCTGAGTACGAATGCGCGGCGGTTATCGTACATCTGATCGAAAATGTAGTATCGTGCCGCTATGGAAGCGGTCGGTGAGATCAGCGAGCGCCAGCGCGACATCCTTGCGGTGATTCAGGCGTGGGTCGAAGAGCACGGCTACCCGCCGACCGTGCGGGAGATCGGGGCGGCCGTCGGACTCGGCTCGCCGTCGTCGGTGGCCCACCACCTCCGCGCCCTCGAGCAGCGGGGCCTGCTGCGCCGCGCCGCCCGTGGCCCGCGCGCCGTCGACGCCCGCCCGGCCGGCATCCACACCTTCCGCCCCGGCGACCCACGCCGGACCGGCCTTCGCATCGCGGACACCCGCCCGACCGCCGCCGAAGGCCCGCAGCCCGTCGCCGGCACGCCCGCGGCGGGTGCCGGCAGCGGTGCCGCAGCGGGTGTCGGCACGCACGCGGCGGCCGGCGGCGATGGCGCTGCGGCGCGCGTCGGCACGAACCCGGCCGGCCTCGGCACGCACGCGGCAGGCGGCGGTATGAACCCGGCCGGCCTTGGCACGGACGCGGCGCTCGGCGGAAACGGCGCGGCGGGCGGCGGTAGCGGTGCGGTGGCTGGCGGGCCGGGTGCGCGGCTGCGTGCGGTCGGCGGACGGGGCGCGGGGCGCGTTGTCGGCGGCGGGGCGGCGTTGGGCGCGGACGAGTCCGCGTCGTCGGCGGATGAGGTGGAGCGCGCGGAGCCGTACAACGTCGATCCGGGGGTGCGGGTGCCGTTGGTCGGTACGATCGCCGCCGGTGGACCGATTCTCGCCGTCGAGCACCGTGACGACGATCTGACGCTGCCGTCCACCCTGGTCGGGCACGGCAACCTGTTCGCCCTCAACGTCAAGGGCGACTCGATGATCGACGCCGCCATCTGCGACGGCGACATCGTCGTGGTCCGGCAGCAGTCGGTCGCCGAGCAGGGCGACATCGTCGCTGCCATGCTCGACAACGAGGCGACGGTGAAGGTGTACCGCACCCGCGACGGGCACACCGAACTCGTCCCCCGCAACCCGGCGTACGACGTCATTCCCGCCGACGACGCCGTCATCCTCGGCAAGGTCGTCTGCGTCCTGCGCCGCATGTGACACGGCACGCACCGCCGCGAGACTGTCCGGGCTGGACGGTTCGCGGCGGCGCGTGGGGTGTTGTCGGGTCAGGCGCGGCTGGCGTAGGCCAGCCGGAGCGCGCCGTCCGCGCCGTCCAGGTGCCCCGTCAGCACCGCGTCGGCGTCCGGGCCGGGCGTTGCGCCGACGACGTGGACGACGGCAAGGCTTCCGAGGTCGGTCTCGATGACCGTCGGGTCACCGCTGACGACGGTGCCGACCGCGGTGGTTGGGCTGCCGGTGGCGTCGGGCTGGTCGCCGGTGCGGGTGGTCGTCACCGTCATGAGGGGCTTGCGGAGCACGGGGCGGCCGTCGACTTCGAGGAACTCCTCGGCCTGCCGCGTCATGCCGAACAGCGCGCCGGCGAGGACGGCGGCGTAGACGGGGTCGCCGCACGCGGCGTACACCCAGCGCTTGCCCAGCACGGAGTGCTCCGTCGTGCCGACGAGCCACGCCTCGGCGCCGTCGAGGGGAGTGCCCCGGTAGGTGAGCGGGACCTGGTACACCGGCCCGTCGCCGATCCGGACCAGCAGTGCCTCGATCCCGACCTCGCCGTCGGGGTCGTCGAACCGGTACGCGGCGACGCGCGCCAGCCCCTCGGCGCTCGGCTCCTGGAACCAGCTCTGGCCCGGCAGCCACGCCGCGATGAGCTCCAGCTTCGACGGACTGATCTCCGCCTGGTGCAGCAATGCCATGCGCAGATCCTAGCCAGCCAGCCAGATGCCGCGGCGGCCCTTGATCGTGGGAAACATCTGGTCGCCATGACAGCCAGAATTTTCCCACGATCATGGGCCGTGGCGGCGTTCCTCGCGGGAACCGCCAATCGGATGGCCTCGGGAATCGGCGTCAGGCGGCCCGGGGATGTCAGACCGCACGGCGTCCGGCGGCGCATCGCGGATCCTCCTCGGGCGGTGGATACGCGGACCATGGGCGGGGGGTCCGACGAAAACCGCCGGACCCGTACCGCGGCCGGGTATGCCCAGGTCAGGCCGGCGCGGGAGGTGAAAGGTTCACGGCCCAGGCGCAGATCGCGGCGAGCGGCGCCTCGAGGGTGCGGCCGAGCTCGGTGAGCGCGTACTCGACGTGCTGCGGCGCGGCCGAGCGCAGCACCCGGCGCTCGACCAGGCCGTCGGCGGCCATGCCCCGCAGCGTCTCGGTGAGCACCTTCTGCGTGATGCCCGGCAGCCGCCGGCGCAGGTCGGCGTGCCGCTGCGGCCCCGCGAACAGCGCGTAGACCACCAGGATCCGCCATTTGGCGGCGAGCCGCTCCAGGGCCTGCCGCGTCGCGCAGGACTCCTCGAGCACGTCCGGAACGACCAGCGTCATGAGGCCCTCCTCCGCAATGGGCACCGCGAAGTGCCTTCTGTCGCGATCGTGAACCCGCGCCTACTGTCGGGCACGTGCAGGTACGACATGATCCCATGACCATCGAATCCGACGGAATCGCGCTGGCCGGAGTGCTGCGGCGGCCCGTGGCCGGCGAGCCGTTGCCGGCCGTGGTGCTGACCGGGCCGTTCACCGGAGTGAAGGAGCAGGTCGCCGGGCTGTACGCGGAGCGGCTGGCGCGGGAGGGGTTCGCCACCCTCGCGATCGACCACCGTGGCTTCGGCGAGAGCGGCGGGCGTCGATCGCACGAGGACAGCCAGGGCAAGCTGGCCGACCTGCGGGCCGCCGTCGGCGCGCTCGCGGCGCTGCCCGGCATCGACGCCGATCGCATCGGCGTGGTCGGGGTGTGCCTCGGGGGCGGCTACGCGGTGCGGGCGGCGGCCGCCGACCCGCGGGTCCGGGCCGTGGCCGGGATCGCCGGCGGCTACAACAGCCCCGCCTGGTTCGCCGAGCGGATGGACTACCGCGCCGCCTTGCGCGCCCAGCTCGACCGCTACGACGAGTTCCTGCCGGCCGTCGCGCCGGACGGCGGGGAGGCGGCGATGGGCGGCGCGGAGCCGTACGAGTACTACGGGACCGAACGATCGGCGGCGCCGCACTGGGAGAACCGGGTGACCCGCGGGTCGCTGCACGCGCTGCTCACGTTCGACGCGCTGGGGGCGGCGCCGCTGCTGGCCGGCGTCCCGCTGCTCGTCGTGCACGGCCGGCGCGACGCCTACTGCGCGCCGGAGCTCGCGCAGGCGCTGCACGACGCGGCGGCCGGGCCGAAGGAACTGCTGTGGATCGACTGCGAGCGGCACATCGACCTGTACGACCAGGAGCCGTTCGTCACGCAGGCGGTCGGCGCCACCGCGGAGTTCCTCGCGAAGGCGCTGTGATCAGGCGGAGCCCGCTGCCTGGTTGTCCCACGTCGTGACGATCACACCGAGGGCGAAGACCTGCACGGGTAACGGTAGCCCGGGCAGGTCGGCCACGGTGTCGCTGCGCCAGACGCTCAGGCGGCGGACCGACCCGATCCGCCCGTCGCCCGACAGCAGCTCCTCCTCGTGCCTCCAGATCGAGACGCGGCGGAAGCGGTACACCTGACCGTCCGAGCTGATCGTCCACTCCTTGCGGCCGACGCGCTCCGCCGACGCGACGGTCATGCCGGACCCGTCCTCCATCGAGTACCTGCTGCCCCAGCCGTTGGAGCGCACCTGGTACTGCCGGCCGCCGAGAACGAAGTCGCCGCCGGTGCGCCACAGCTTCGGGTTCCAGGTCGTGATCGGGCGCCCGTCCGCGACGATCTCGTAGCCGCCCCGCCAGATGCTGGTCCGTGTGGCCTGCAACATGCCGTCAGGGTAGGTCCTTCAGACAACGCAGAACTCATTGCCCTCCGGATCCTGCAGTACCACATGATCCGGAAGACCGTCGAGGGAGTGCTCGGCGACGACGGTCGCGCCGGCGGCGACGAGCGCGTCGGCCTTGGCCCGCACGCGGGCCCACCGCTCCGCCGGCGGCTGGTCGCGGCCGCCGCCGGCCTGCACGTCGATGTGCACCCGGTTCTTGACGGTCTTGGGCTCGGGCACCTTGAGGAACGAGATCCGCGGCCTCGTGCCCGACGGGTCCTCGATGGTGGCGCCGTCGTCCCACTCGTCCTCCGGCACGTCGAAGTGCCGCAGCCAGGCCTCCCAGGTGTCCCATCCGCGGGGCGGGGCGGCGGGCACGTAGTCGAGCGCGAGGCACCAGAACGCGGCCTGCCTGCCGGCGTCGGTGCAGTCGATCGTCAGGGTCCAGGTCATGCCGCGAGTCTACTTGATATGCAAGTGGTGACTTGCATATGCTGGCGGCGTGGACGACGGTGACGTGCTGTTCAAGGCGCTCGCCGACCCGACCCGCCGCCGCATCCTCGACGAGCTGAGCGACCGCGGCGACCAGACGCTGTTCGAGATCTGCAACCGCCTGATCGCCCGGCACGGCATCGCGTCGTCGCGGCAGGCGATCTCGCAGCACCTGGAGCTGCTGGAGGCCGCCGGGCTGGTGGTGTCGCGGCGGGAGGGGCGGTACAAGTTCCACTCCGTCGACCCGACGCCGCTCGACACGATCGTCGAACGGTGGCTGACCCGCCGACCGAAGGAGTCCCCATGAAGGTCACCGTCATGTCCGTGTTCGTCAACGACCAGGCCTCCGCGCTGCGCTTCTACACGGAGGTGCTGGGCTTCGAGAAGCGGACCGAGATCCCGATGGGCCCGGTCAGCTGGCTGACCGTCGGGTCGCCCGACCAGCCCGGCGGCCCCGAGATCTCGCTCGAGCCCAGCGACCATCCGGCGGTGAAGCCGTTCCGGGACGCGCTCATCGCCGACGGCATCCCGTGGACCTCGTTCGGCGTCGAGGACGTGCAGCGGGAGTACGAGCGGCTGCGGGCGCTCGGCGTCGTGTTCACCCAGGAGCCGACCGCGATGGGGCCGGTCACCACCGCGATCTTCGACGACACCTGCGGCAACCTCATCCAGATCGCCGCACAGTGACTTCCGGCTGACGGGGTTTGGCCGGTCGGCACTGCCCGGTTGGCCGGGCGCCGCAATAGTTTCTCCGGCATGTGGTTGCAACGGTTCGGCGCCGCCAGCGGCGTCATTCTCGGACTGTCCATCGGCGTCCCCGGCGCCGTCGAGGCGTTCACCGGCGAGACCGCCGCCACCGGCGCGGTCCTCGGCCTGGGCGTGGCGTTCGCCGCGCCGACCGTCACCGCCCTCTACCTGCACCAGCGGGAGCGGGCCGGGCGGTTCGGCGCGGTGGCCTACGCGGTCAACCTGCTCGGCCTCGGCCTGTTCACCGGGGTCGCGTTCGCCCTCAACCTCGTCGTGTTCTATCTCGACGACCCCGTCGCGAAGGACCTGCGCGCCGGTCCCACGGGCGTCGCCCTGCTCGGCTGCGCGTTGGTCTTCGTCGCCGGCACCGTCCTGTTCAGCATCTCGATGCTGCGGGCCGGCGTCTTCCCGCGGCTGCCCGCCGCCGTCTACGGCGTCGCGCTGACGCTGCTGGCGGTCCTCGCCCCGCTCGACGACACCCCGCTGACGAGTGCCGTCCACGTGCTTGCCGCGGGAGCGATCATCTGGTTGTCGTTGTCCACAAGCGGGGCTTATCCACAGGCGGAGAACCCGGTCCGGCCGGCCCGCGCAGTAGCCTGACTGCCATGCGATCCACGCCCGCGCGGCCCGTGCTGTGGGTGCCGTTCGTCCTCTACGGCGCGGTGCTCGTGGCGGGTCTCGTCAGCCGGCCGGGCGCCGCCGGATGGCCCGGCACGGCCGGCTTCGTCGCCGGCATCGCGGCCCTCGTGGTGCTGGAGATCCTCGAGCGGCGGCGGCATCCGGTGCGGACGCCGCCGCGCGTCGCCGCCGTGCTGCTCGTCGTGCGGGTCGCGTTGTTCACCGTGGTGGCCGCGCTGGACCAGGCGGGGCTCGCCACCGCGCTGTTCGTGCTCGTCCCGTTCACCGCCTACTTCGCATTCGGCGGGCGGGTCGCGGCGGGGCTCGGGCTCACGGGGTTGCTGGCGATGCTGGTGTACTACTGGACAAGCGTCCCCGGGTGGTACACGGACGAGGAACGGGTCACCGACCTGCTCATGTACGGTGTGGGGCTCACCCTCGCCCTGGCCATGGCGGCCGTCGCCGTCACCGAGCTCGACACCCGCACGCGGCTGGAGCGGGCGCTGCAGGACGTGGCGGAGCTGTCCGCGGCCGAGGAGCGCAACCGGGTCGCCCGCGACATCCACGACAGCCTCGGGCACCACCTCACCGCGATCGCCGTCCAGCTGGAGAAGGCGTCGGCGTTCCGCGAGCGCGAGCCGGACGTGTCGGCGCGGGCCGTCGCCGACGCGCGCTGGTCGGCGAAGCAGGCCCTCGACGAGGTCCGGCAGTCGGTGCGGGCGCTGCGGGAGGCGCCGTTCTCGCTCTCGTCGGCGCTGCGGGACCTGGCCTGGCACGCCGAGGACGACCGGATGCGGGTGACCGTGGAGATCTCCGGGCACGAGCAGGAGCACGCGGTGGCGGCCCGCATGGCGCTGTACCGGGCGGCGCAGGAGGCGATCACCAACGCGCGCCGGCACGGGCGGGCGGGGTCGGTGGCGATCGCGGCGACGTTCGGGGAGCGCGACGCGCGGCTCGTCGTCGCCGACGACGGGGTGGGCCTGCCATCCGCCGCGGCTCCGCGGGGCGGGGACACGGCGGCCGGGAACGCGGAGGTGGCCAGCGGCGCGGCGGCGGTGGCCGGCGGTGCGGGGGCGGCGGCTGGGGACGCGGTGGCCGGGGACGCGGCGGTGGTCGGGGGCGGCGGTGGGGGGTTCGGGTTGGCGGGGATGCGGGAGCGGGTGCGGTTGCTCAGCGGGAGCGTCGACGTGCGGCCCGGAGCGCCCGGCGTGACGGTGACGGTGACGATCCCGCGGGAGGGCGCGTGAGCGAGACCCGGGTGCTCGTCGTCGACGACCAGCAGCTGGTGCGTGACGGGATCGCGTCCCTGCTCGGCATCCAGCCGGGGATCGTCGTGGCCGGGGTGGCGGGCGACGGGGAGGACGCGGTCGCGAAGGCCGTCGAGCTGCAGCCCGACGTGGTGCTCATGGACGTGCGGATGCCGGGCGTCGACGGGGTGGAGGCGACGCGGGAGCTGGTGCGGCGGCTGCCGGGCTGCCGGGTGGTGATGCTGACGACGTTCGACGATGACGACTACGTGGCGGAGGCGCTGCGGGCGGGTGCCACCGGCTACCTGCTGAAGGACCTGGCGGCGGAGGAGTTGGCCCACGCGGTCCGGCTCGCGCACCGGGGCGTGGCCCAGTTCGACGCCTCGGTGGCGCGGCGGCTGGCGGCCGGCCTGCCCGAGCCTGCGCCGTCGGCAGGCGGGCTGTCGGGGCGGGAGCTGGAGATTCTGCGGCTGGTGTCCCAGGGGCGGACGAATCGGGAGATCGGCTCGCGGATGCACCTGAGCGAGGGGACGGTGAAGAACCACATCTCGCGGATCCTGGGCCGGCTCCACCTGCGTGACCGTACGCAGGCCGCGCTGTACGCGCGCGACCGCGGCCTCCTCTGACCGCCACCGCGGGGTGCCGTCTGCCTCGGCGCGACTGCTGCGGGCCGGGAGCGTCGCGCAGACCGGCCCGGATCTCCTCGATCCCGGTCTGCCGTGCCATCCCCAGGCCAGGCGCTTGGGTGCCGTCAGCCCTTGTTGCCCCGAGCGGGTGCTTCATCGCGGTGTGGGTTGGCGGCTGCCGGGCGTGCGGGCCTTGATCGTGGGAAGCAGCTGGTTGTCGGGCAGCCGGCATCTTCCCACGATCATGGGGGCGGGGTTACTTGTAGTACATCTCGTCGGCCTCGTCCACCAGGGAACTCTTCGGGGGCTTCGTGGTCGACGGCTTGCCGTGGTCGGTGAGCGTTGTGGTCATCGAGAGCTTCGGCTTGCCCGTGGGGGACAGTTCGATCGTGATCGTCAGGACGTTGCCCTGGGTGTCCGTCGTGGCCTTGAAGGGGGCCTTGCCCATGCCCAGCGTGACGATGCTCGGGGCGCCGATCGGCAGGAAGCCCGGGCCCTTCACGTACGGGTCCACCGTGCCCGAGTACGTTCCGTCGGTGGCGCGCTGCACCGACGTGACGTTGGCCGCGAACTTGGCCAGGCCCGTCGGGTCCGCCGTGTCGAAGTACAGCAGCGGATTGTCCTCGGCGATCCTGGACAGGTCCAGGTGGATCCAGCGCTTGTCGGGCTCCTCGCGCTGGTAGCTGTCCTTGGCGATCACGATGCGGTGGCGGGTGCCGTCCTGGGCGTTGCCCGTGCCGGTGATCGTGGTCGTCGCCTCGAACAGCTTGGCCACCGGGTCGAAGGCGCCGGCGGCCTTCACCGTGCCGCCCTCCGGGAGGGGGCTCTCGACCGTGAAACGGTACGGCGCGGCGTGGGTGCGCCGCAACGCTGCCACGAACTCGTCCTTCGCGGGAGTGCCCGTCGGGGACGGGGGTGCCTGGCTCGCGGCGAACGGTGTGCTCTCCTCGCCGCCCGCGTCGAAGCCCAGGCAGGCCGAGGTGCCCGCCAGCACGGTCGCCGCCAGCGCGAGCATGGCGGCAGCACGAAACGTCACGATGATCCCCCCGTCGGATCGAACCGGCGCGCCAGCGTATCGAAGGCGTACAGGTATCCGCACGCCGTTTGCTCGCGGCGCGGTGGACCGTGCCGGCCGTCGATCGCAGGCGTGGAGATTGACCGGATACAGGCGTATCCGCCGGGCGGAGGATGGGTGTTCTTGCCGGCGGGTACTAGCGTCCAAAGTCATGAGCACCGTTGCGCTGGCCGAAGAGCTGTTGCTGCTCGCCTACGACGACGAGTCGGGGAAGGCGACCGGGTCGACCATCGGGCTCGACCTGGCCATGGCGGCGGCGGTGCTCGTGGAGCTCGCGCTGGCGGCGCGGGTCGTGTACGCGGACGGGATGATCATCGTCCGGGACCAGCGGCCGACCGGGCAGGCCATCGCCGACGAGGTGCTCGGGCGGCTGGCCGCCGACACGCCCCACACGCCCGCGTCGTGGGTGCAGCGGCTGCGGCACGGGCTGCGCGAGCGCCTGCTCGCCGACCTCTGCGCGCGCGGCGTGATCTGCGACGTCGACGAGACCGCGCTCGGGTTCATCCACCTGCACCGGTACCCCACCGTGGACCCGTCGGTCGAGGCGGAGGTCCGCGAGCGGCTCAGCCGGGCGCTCACCGTCGACGAGGTGCCCGACGAGCGGACGGCGGCCCTCGCGGCGCTGGTCGCGGCGGCCCGCATGGAGCCGACGCTGGGCCTGCCCGAGGGCGACCTGGAGGCGGCGCACCAGCGGCTGGAGCAGATCGGCGACGGCGCCGGGTTCGCCGGCGGGGTCAGCCTCGAGGTGTCGACCGTCCGGCCGTCCGTCGCGCTGGTCGTGGGGACGCTGGTGCGCGCCATCCGGACGGCGATGGGCGCCTCGGGCAGATGATCAGGCAGCGGCTGATCAGGCAGCGGCCGGGAGCCAGCCCCGCGTGACCAGGAACTCGCGCAGGGTCTGCTCGTCCGGCGGCGCCATGAGCCGGCGCGGGATGATCGTCGCGGCGATGCGGCCCACGTAGACCACCCAGAACTCGTCGGACTCGACGATCCTGGTCACGCCCTCCCAGGCGATGCCGTGGCTGTCCGTGCCGCTGCGCATCATGATGTTCTCGGCGTCGATCTCGTAGCTGCCGTCGACCGCCATCCCGCCGGCGCGCCGCTTCGCCGCGGCGCGCATCCAGAGCGGGAACAGCATCGACAGCACGCCCACGGCGATGATCGTGGCGAAGACCGGCGACGGGTCGTAGTCGGCGCGCCCGGGCAGCGGCAGGAACAGGCCCAGCAGGCCGAACGCGATCAGCACCAGGCCGATCGTGCGGTATTTTCGCAGGTAGAGGCCGCTCATCAGGGCCGCGACCCGCCCGGCGTAGGCGGGATCGGCGGGGACGTCGAACCGGATGTGCACACACGACCGTACCAGGCCGGGCCGCCTGACATTTCGCGCGGCTCCGTCGTCGGACCCCCGGAACGACACGATCTGGAGGTACGACATGAGCTTCTTTGCACCGGCGACCGCGACCCGGCTGGAGCGCGCGGCGGCCGCCCTGACGGCGAACGGGTTCGGCGCCGAGCTGCTCGACGACGCCGCGGCCGCGCGGCACCGGGTGGGCGAGCTCATCCCGGCGGGCGCCACGGTGTTCACCTCGGCGAGCGAGACGCTGCGGCTGTCGGGCATCGACGAGGACATCAACGCCAGCGGGCGGTACGACGCCGTCCGGCCGCGCGTGCTCGCCATGGACCGGGCCACCGAGGCCGCCGAGATCCGGCGCCTGTCCTGCGGGCCGGACGTCGTGGTCGGCAGCGTCGCCGCGGTCACCGAGACCGGCTCGCTGGTGGTCGCCTCGGCCAGCGGCAGCCAGCTGCCCGCCTACGCCGGCGGGGCCGGGCGGGCGATCTGGATCGTCGGCGCGCAGAAGCTGGTGCCCGACCTGGGCACCGCGCTGCGGCGGGTCGAGGAGCACTCGCTGCCCCTGGAGAGCGCCCGCGCCCAGGCGGTGTACGGGCAGCCGAGCGCCGTCAACCGGCTGCTCGTCCTCAACGCCGAGCTGCACCCGGGCCGCGTGACCGTGCTGCTGCTGCGGGAGGCCATCGGGTTCTGACGGGTCGTGCCGGCCCCCACCCGCACGCCGGCCTCGGCCGGCGCACCCGACGGCCAGCCGGGGGACGCGGCAGCCGGTAGGGTCGGAGGCTGGCAACCGACTGGATGGGATCACCGCGATGGCAAAGATCATCTCCACGCTGTTCATCTCGGCCGACGGTGTGGCCGAGATCGACCCCGACTGGCACTTCCCCTACTTCGACGAGAACATGGGGCGGGCCGTCACCGAGGACTACGACACCGCCGACACGCTGCTCATCGGGCGCGAGACCTACGACAGCTTCGCCGGGGCGTGGCCCGAGCGCGAAGCCGCCGGCGAGGACGACGCCGCGATGGCCAAGCACCTCGGCGACCTGCGCAAGGTGGTCGTATCGCGGCAGCCGCTCGAGTTCACCTGGCGCAACTCCGAGCTGCTCCAGGGCGACCTGCTCGACGGCGCCGCCACGCTCAAGCGCGACGCCGACGTGCGGGGCATCCTGATCCCGGGGTCGCTGTCGGTCGTGCAGCAGCTGCTCGCCGCCGGGCTGGTCGACGAGCTCCGGCTGCTGGTGCACCCGGTCGCCGCCCGCAAGGGGCGCCGGCTGTTCGACGACGGGGACAGCCCGTACCACCTGAAGGTGGCGCTCACCGAGGTGTACCCGACGGGCGTGATCCGGGTGATCTACACCCCGGCCCCGCCGCCCGCCAAGGTCACCTACGACGACGTGAAGGACCAGATCTAGCGGACGCGGCGCGCGGGCGCGGGCCGGGGCCGTTAGGGTGGCGAATCATGGTCCAGGCACCGCCCGTACGGCACATCGGCGTCACGTTGCTTCCACTGGGGCTGGTGTTCCTGGTCGTCGGGGTGTCGACCGCGCTCGCGTACCCGTTCCTGGCGCTGTTCCTCAGCACCGAGGTCCGGGCCAACCCGGTGCAGGTGACCGCGTTCCTCGTCGTCGCGCCGCTGGCCGGGGTGCTGGTCTCCTCCGCGGTCGCGCGGCTGTCGGACCGGCGGGCGGTGCGCCGCGGCCTGCTCGTCACGGCCGCCGCCGCCGGGGCCGCGGGCTCGATCGCGACCGCGTTCGTGCGGGACTACTGGGTCCTGCTCGGGCTCGCCGTGACCGCCACGGCGGTGGCCGGGACGCTGTTCCCGCAGACGTTCGCCTACGCCCGCGAGATCCTGCTGCGTGACGCCCCGACCCGGGCCGCGATGGGGATCAGCACGCTGCGGACGGTGTTCTCGGTCGCCTGGGTCGGCGGGCCGCCGCTCGGCGCGGCGCTGCTGCAGGCCGGCGGATTCGAGCTGGTGTACGGCATCGCCGCGGCCGCCTACCTGGTCGCGGTCGCCGTGGCGGCCCTGTGGCTGAAGCCCTCCGTCCCGATCGCCGAGGGTGCCCCCGAGCCGGCCCACGCGGAGGCCGGTACGCAGGCCGCGCCGCGGTGGAAGCTGTTCGCGCTCGCCGCCGCGTTCACGCTGCTGCAGTGCCCGCTCACCCTGGGCGCCCAGGCGCTGCCGCTGTTCACCAGCCGCGACCTCGGTGGTGAGGTCAGCGACGCCGGGCTGCTGCTCGGCCTGTGCGCGGCCCTGGAGATCCCGTTCATGCTGCTGTTCGGCTGGCTGTCGACCCGGGTGCCGCTGCGGTCGCTGATCCTGGCCGGCGCGGCGTTCGGCGTGACGTACTACGGCATCGCCACCGCCGCCGGCGCGGTCTGGGTGATGCTGGTCGCGCAGCTCGTCAACGCCCTGTTCATCGCCGCGGTGACCGGCCTCGGGATCAGTTTCATGCAGGACCTGCTGCCGACCGAGCCGGGGCGGGCGACGACGCTGTTCACCAACACCTTCCCGATCGGGGCGATGCTGGCCGGGCCGCTGTTCGGGGTGGCACAGCAGTTCGGGTTCCGGCTCGCGTTCGGCATGAGCACCGCCCTGTGCGCGTGCGGCCTACTCGTGCTCCTCGCCGTCCGCCACCGTCGCGCCCCGGAGCCGGCCGAGGCCGTCGCCGCCACCGCTCGCGCCTGACCCCGCCCGCGCCGGGTCGTGGCCCGGGCTGGCCCGAGTTGACGCGGGTGGACGTGGGCGGAGACGTGCAGGTCTTTCGAATTTTTCAGCAGAAGTTGTCGACTTTGCTGCGGAAGTCCCTTAGCGTGACGTAGCACATCGAGGATCGTCGGTCCGCCATATCGACGGTCCTGGTTGCCCGTGCCCGTCTTCGGCGAGCGCGCACGGAGTCCCGGCACTCCGACCCTCTGGAGCGTTCGATGAAACGCTGGACGACCCTCTGTGCCGCCCTGCTCGCGACCGTCGGCCTGGTCCCTGCGAGTCCCGCTCGCGCCGCGGTACCGCCGCAGACGCCCGGTGTCACGCTGCGGGTGTTCGATCTTCAGGTACCCCAGAGCTCGATCTGCACCCTGAAGACCGGCCAGACCCCCAACGTCGACAAGCTCATGCCCACCGTCAACTGGACCACCGCCACCGACTTCGGGCTGGAGGACTACTTCCAGGCCCAGGTCATCGGCAACCTCAACATCACCGCCGCCGGGTCCTACACGTTCCGGCTCACCAGCGACGACGGCTCGCGGCTCGCCGTCGACGGCGCCACCGTCATCAACCACGACGGCCTGCACGGCGCGACCGCCGCCGAGGGCAGCGTCAGCCTCACCACCGGGTACCACGCCCTGCGCATCGACTACTTCGAGCGCACCGGCGGGCAGCAGCTGACCCTGGAGTGGCGCCCGCCGGGCGCGAGCGCCTTCAGCGTGGTCCCGAACGCCAACCTGAGCACCGACGCCGACGTCGTCCGGGTGACCGCGCCCGGCCGCAAGGAGTGCGAGGGCTCGGCCGACAGCCCCGGCGACGGGCTGCCGCTCACGTCGGTGCACCCGGGGTACACCCTGACCAATCTCCGGCCGAACGGCTTCAACCCGCAGGTGAGCGCCATGGACTGGTTCCCCGACGGGCGCCTGGCCATCGCCACCTGGGGCGGCAGCACGATGACCGCCGGGGAGGTGTACATCCTCAGCGGCGTCACCGGTGCCACCTCGCCGGCGCAGGTCACCTACACACGCATCGCGACCGGCCTGCGCGAGCCGATGGGCCTCAAGATCGTCGACGGGATCATCTACGTCTCGCAGAAGCACGAGCTGACCGAGCTGACCGACACCAACGGCGACGGGCAGATCGACCGGTACCGTACCGTCGCCACCTGGCCCTTCGACGGCAACTTCCACGAGTTCGGGTTCGGGCTGCTCTACCAGGACGGGTACTTCTACCTGAACCTGTCCGTGTCGATCAACCAGGGCGGCGCGACGACCGAGCCGCAGGGCTCGCCGAACCGCGGCACCAGCCTGAAGGTCAACCGGTCGACGGGCGCGGTGCAGTACGTGGCCGGCGGCCTGCGCACCCCCGACGGCATCGGCTGGGGCCCGCAGGGCGAGGTGTTCGTCACCGACAACCAGGGTGGCTGGCTGCCCGCCTCGAAGCTGGTGCAGATCAAGCAGGACCGCTTCTTCGGCCACTACACCAACCCCGACGGGCCGTTCGACGGCCAGCCGGTCACCGCGCCGGTCCTCTGGCTGCCGCAGAACGAGATCGCCAACTCGCCGAGCACCCCGCTCGTGCTGCACAGCGGGCCGTTCGCCGGGCAGCTCGCGTTCGGCGACGTGACCTACGGCGGCATCCAGCGCGCTTATCTGGAGAAGATCGGCGGCGAGTACCAGGGCGCCGTGTTCCGGATGACCCAGGGCCTGGAGATGGGCGTCCTGCGCATCAGCGAGGGCCCCGACGGCGCGCTCTACGCGGGCGGGCTCGGCGCCGGCGGCAACTGGGGCCAGGAGGGCAAGCTCACCTACGGCCTGCAGAAGCTGACGCCGAACGGCACCAGCACGTTCGACATCAAGGCGATGCGGGCGGTCCCCGGCGGGTTCGAGCTCGAGTACACCCAGCCCGTCTCGACCACCACCGCCGCCCAGCTGGCGGCGCACTACACGGCCAAACAGTGGCGGTACGTGTCGACGCCGGCCTACGGCGGGCCGAAGGTCGACGAGGAGACGCTGGCCGTCACCTCGGCGACGCTGTCGGCCGACCGGCTGAAGGTGACGATCGGCCTGTCCGGTCTCAAGCCCGGCCGGGTGGTGTACGTGCGCTCGCCCCGGCCGTTCACCTCGACGTCCGGCGCCTCGCTGTGGAGCACCGAGGCGTGGTACACCCTGAACGCCCTCGTCGACGGCACCCTGCCGGCGACCGGCCGGGTCGAGGCCGAGCACGCCGGGCTGAGCGGCAGCGCGTCGGTGGCCACCGACCACGGCGGCTACACGGGCACCGGCTTCGTGGCCGGGTTCGGCAACGCGGGCGCCGCGGCCACGTTCAGCGTCACCGCGCCGGTCGCCGGCGCCTACAGCGTGGCACTGCGCTACAGCAACGGGCCGAACCCGTCGCCCGGGACCAAGACCGTCAGCCTGTACCTCAACGGCGCCAAGGTGAAGCAGGTGCCCCTCGCCAGCACCGGCGACTGGGAGACGTGGTCCACCCAGACCGAGACGCTCACCCTGCGGGCCGGCGGCAACGCCATCGCCTGGAAGGTCGACCCGGGCGACGTCGGGCACGTCAACCTCGACCGCATCGACGTCGGCCCGCCGCCGACCGACCGCACCGGCACGATCACCGGCATCGCCGGCAAGTGCGTCGACGTCAGCAACGCCGGCACCGCCGACGGCACCAAGATCCAGCTGTGGACCTGCAACGGGACGACCGCCCAGAGCTGGACCCGCAGCGGCGACACGCTGCGGGCCGTGGGCAAGTGCCTCGACGTCGACAACGGCGGCACCGCCAACGGCACCAAGGTGCAGCTGTGGACCTGCAACGGCTCCGGCGCCCAGGTCTGGCTGGCCCAGCCCGACGGCACGCTGCGCAACCCGCAGTCCGGCAGGGTGCTCGACGCGGCCGGCGGCGCCTCGGCCGACGGCACGCAGCTGCAGCTGTGGGACGCGGCCGGGGTACCGCAGCAGGTCTGGACGCACAACGGCACGAGCCGGGTCACGCTGTTCAACGGCGGCAACCTCAACGCGTTCGCGAACGCCGACGGGTCCGCGCCGACCTGGCCGGTGTCCGGCGGCTCGGCCGAGGTGCTCGGCGGCGACCTGCGCACCAAGCAGGCCTACGGCGACTTCAAGCTGCACGTCGAGTTCTGGCTGCCGAACCTGCCCGCCGACGTCACCGGCCAGGCCCGGGCCAACAGCGGCATCTACCTCCAGGACCGCTACGAGCTGCAGGTGCTCGACACCTACGGCAAGGCGACCCTGGCGAACAACGACTGCGGCGCGATCTACCTGAAGCGGGCGCCCGACAGCAACCCGGCGACGGCGCCGGAGACCTGGCAGACGTACGACATCACGTTCCGCGCCGCCCGCTGGAGCGGCACCACGAAGACCGAGAACGCCCGGGTCACCGTGGTCTGGAACGGTGTGACCGTCCACAACGACGTGGCGATCGACGGCCCGACCGGCGCCGGCGCCGCGGAGAGTGCCGCGCCGCTGCCGATCCGGCTGCAGGACCACGGCGACCCGGGCGCCAACGTCCGGTACCGCAACATCTGGATCGAACCCGTGTAGGTCCCCGGGTAGTTACCAGCGGAACCAGCCGGCGGCCGCGTACCAGTGGCCGCCGGCGTCCAGGTGGTCCAGCAGCGCACGCCGCAGGGCGGTGTCCCGGGGCAGCCGTGCCCGGGGCACCGCCGGGTCGTCGAAGACGAACGCCAGCGGCAGGTCGTCCTCCGGCGCCGGGCCGCGGTACGCGGGCGTGAACCGGCGCTGGAAGGCGACGATGTTCGAGGACTCCGGCAGTACCCCGGGCAGCTGCGGGTCGAGCAGCCAGGAGTGGCACGCCGCCACCGTGAACGGGGTGTCGTCGAAGAAGGCGTGCGCCTTCTCGAGGGAGTCGTCGACCGCCGCCGGGGTGAGCGGGCCGCGGAAGTCCGGGATGTGCAGCTCCAGCGACGGCGTGCCCGGACCGCCCGGCCCGCCCGCCGCGGCGACCGCGGTGCCGGTGCGGTTGCCGAGGCGGGCCGGCTCGAACTGGAGGCGGCCCAGCTCGACCAGCTCGCCGCGCAGGTGCTTGGCCAGCCACTGCGGGTTGGCGATGCCCGGCACGCCGTGGCGGCGCCGGTGCCGGGTCACCTGCCGCCCCACGTCCCGCAGGGTCGCGGCGGCGACCTCGGGCGGCACGCCGCGCCCGGCGTGGCGGGCCCGGGCGTGCGGGACGGCGGCCACGGCCACGCCGACGTAGAACACCGCCAGGTGCTCCGGCAGCGGCGGCAGGGCGACGCCGGCCAGGGCCGCCCAGACGCAGCGGTCGCGCAGCGCCGCCAGGTCCGGCGGCAGCCGCCGCAGGAGGCGCAGGACGGCGTTGACGTCCTCGTGGGGTACCGCCAGATCCAGCAGCGCGTCGGGCAACGCGGCGTCGCCCGGGAAGACGACGTCGGGGCCTTCCCGGGGCAGGTCGGTCTCGTCGATGTGGGCCATGCTTTCCATTCTGGGCGTTTACCAGCGGATTGTCCGGTGCGGCGTTCGCCGGTCGCAGTGGCAACGGTGGTGGCGGGTACGTAGGGTGTGCCGGTGGACGACGGGCGGATCGACGCGTACCTCGCGCGGATCGGGGCCGGGCGGCCCGCGCGGGCCGACCTCGACGCGCTGCGCGAGCTGCAGCGGGCGCACCTGCTCACGGTGCCGTTCGAGAACCTCAGCATCCACCTCGGCGAACCCATCGTGCTCACCGAGGAGGCGCTCGTCGCGAAGGTCGTCGACCGGCGGCGGGGCGGGTTCTGCTACGAGCTCAACGGGGCGTTCGCGGCGCTGCTCGGCGGGCTCGGGTTCGCCGTCACGCTGCACTCGGCGCGGGTGTGGATCGGCGGGGAGCGGTTCTCGGTGCCGTTCGACCACCTGGCCCTGCTCGTCGACCTCGGCGAGCCGTACCTCGTCGACGTCGGCTTCGGCCGCTTCTCCCAGCAGCCGCTGCGCATCGACGCGCGCGGGCCGCAGCTGTTCCCCGACGGCGAGTACGAGGTCGTCGAGCGGGCGCTGCCCGATCTCGACGTGCGCGGCCCGGCCGGCTGGGAGTACCGCCTCGACCGCCGCCCCTACGACCTCGCCGACTTCACCATGGGCGCCTGGTGGCACCAGAGCTCGCCCGACTCCCACTTCACGCGCTCCCTGACCTGCTCGCTGGTCACCCCGGACGGCCGCGTGACGCTCAGCGGCACGAAGCTGGTGACGACCCGGGCCGGCGAGCGGACGGAGGAGGAGCTCAGCGATTCGCAGACGCTCCAGGTGTACCGCGAACGCTTCGGCATCTCCATGGACCGTGTCCCGCGGGTCCGGGCGCGATGACCCTGTCCCTGCACCGCAGCCGCCGCTCGCTGGTGCTCGGCGTGCTCGTGGTGGTGGGCGGCCTGGCCGCCGCCGTGTGCGCGGCCGGCGCGGTGAACACGCTCACCACCGTCTTCTACGGCGTCTTCGCCGGGGTCGCCCTGCTCCTCGGCGCCGTGCTGGTCCGCGACGAGCTGCGCCCGTTCCGGTTCGAGATCGGCCCCGACGGCCTCACGCTGCCCGACGGGCTCGTGCCGTGGGCCGGGATCGAGGCGGTCGAGCTGGACGAGCCGGTGTCCGGGCCCGGCGGCCCCTACCTGCGGCTGGTGCCGCCCGACCGGGTCGTGCTCAGGCTCGACGACGTCCGCGAGCGCACGGCCGACGTCGTGGCCGCGCTGACCGCGCACGCCGGGGACCGCTTCACCGACGCGCCCGCCGAGCGCCGCGCGATCCTCGGCGCGACCGACTTCCCGGTGGTGCTGCGCGGATACGACCAGGCCCACGTGAACGCGCTGCTGCGCCTGGCCGCCGACGCGCTGCGCCCGGGCGGCGAGGCCGACCGCCGCGCCGCGAAGGACGCGGTGGACGCGACCGACATCCCGCGCGCCGGCCGCGGCTACGCCCCGGACGCCGTCGACCGTGCCCTGCGCGCCCTGTCGGTGCGCCTCAGGTGAGGCGGCGCAGCGTCTCGGCGTCCTCGGTGCCCTCGTAGAAGCGGTCCAGCACCCGCTGGAACAGCGGCTGGCCCGGCTGCGCCCGGTGGAACAGCGTCATCGACGAGCGCAGCTTCAGCGCGTCGACGTCGCCGAGGATCCGGGCCGCCGTGTGCCCGGTGTCGGCCAGCAGGAGCCCGGCGCACTCCAGCAGTCGCGGGCCGAGCACCGGGTGCTCCAGGTAGGCGCGGGCCTCCTCGAGCGAGCCGATCGCGTAGCGCTGCGACATCTCGCTGAAGCCCAGCCCGGCCACCTGCGGGAAGATGTACCACATCCAGTGCCCGGTCTTGCGGGCCCGGCCCAGCTCGGCGACGACCTGGTCGTAGACGCCGGACTGGGCATGGGCGAACCGGGACAGGTCGTACGGGTCCTCCACGTCGCCCACCTTAGCCGCCGAGGATGGCGGCGAACCGCTCCTCGGCCAGGTCGAGCTGGCGGTAGATGTGCTGCTTCACCAGCCGGGACAGCGGGGTGTCCGGGCGGGCGACCAGCTCGCGGAAGACCGGGACCAGCGGGCGGTACTTCGCCGCCGACCGCGCCACCTTCGGGCCCGTGGTGTGGATGACGCCGACGCCGTTGTCGGTGAAGTCGGAGACCTTGATGACCCGGGCCCAGGGCTCGCGGTCGAGGCTCTCCTGGACGTGCTCGCGGTACTGCTCGTGCTTGTCCCGGTCCGGGTCGTACTCCGGGTTCGTCACCGCCGCCACCAGCTGCGCGGTGCGGGCGCCGAACCGCTCGCCCAGCACGGCCAGGGCCTCCTGCGCCGTCGCGCCCGCGCGGCCGGCCAGCTCGTCGGGGTGGTCCTCGACGGAGTCGTGCAGCAGGCCGGCGACGATGACGTCGACGTCGTCGACCTCGTAGTGGTGGGCGATGCGGATCGCCACCCGCAGCAGGTGGTTCAGGTACGGCTCGCGGACCCGCCGGTCGTCGCGGTGCAGGTCGGCGGCGAGCGCCAGGGCGGCGTCCAGCCGCGCCCGGGCGGCCTCGTCGAAGCGCTGGGTCTCCAGCCGGAACCGCTCGCGCAGCCCGGCCTCCCCGTAGATCTCCGTGATCGCATGCATCGGCATCGTCGCGAGGTACGCCGGAACATCCATGCGCCCACTTATAGCTGATCTATGCCCGCTCGGATCCCCGCGCCACGCTGGTGGGAGCGCGCTCGGCAGCACGGGCCGGCTCCGCGCACCGTGCGGCCTCCGTCAGGATGGGGACCATGACCACCGACGCCGTGCGGATCCGCCCCATGACCACCGAGGACCGGCCCGGGATGCGCCTGTCGACGCAGGCCGCGTTCGACGACCTTCAGGTCCGGCTCGGGGCGCGGGACACGGGCGGGCCCAGCGCGTCCGGCGCCGCCATCATCGGCGGCCTCCTCGACCACGACGCCGGCGGCGCCTGGGTCGCCGAGGCGGACGGGCGCATCTGCGGCGCCGCGCTGGCCGGGGTGCGGGAGGGACTCTGGTACCTCGCGCATCTGCACGTCGCCCCCGGCCACCAGGGGCAGGGCGTCGGGCGGCGGCTGCTCGCGGCCGCCCTCGGCCACGGCCCTGCCCCGCGCGGCCGGCTGCTGCACTCGTCGCTCGACCCCCAGGCGATGTACCGCTACCAGCGCTCCGGCTTCGCGCTCGAGCCCGCCGTCGAGGCGTTCGGCACGGTCCGCCGGTCGGCGCTGCCGGCCGCGACCGGCGTGCGGGCCGGCGACGCCGCCGACCTCGGGTTCGCCGCGGACGTCGACCGGGCGCAGCGCGGCGCCGCGCACGGCACCGACCTGGAGGCGATCCTCGGCGCGGGCGCGCGGCTGCTCGTGCACGACGGCGGGTACGCGCTGCTGGACCCCGGCCCGGTCCTGCTCGCCGCGACGAGCGTGGAGGCGGCCGCCGCGCTGCTGTGGGCCGCGCTCGCCGAGACGGACGGCCCCACCACCGTCCCCGTCCTGCGGGCCGGGCAGGACTGGGCGGTCGACGTCGTACACCGCGCGGGGCTGCGGCTGCGCCCGACCGGCCCGCTCGCCCGGGCCGGGACGCCGGCACCGATGACGACGTACCTGCCGCACCCGGGAGTGCTCTAGCGCGGCGTCCACCAACGTCCGCCGCGCCCCCGCGCCGCGCCCCCGCGCCCGGCCCCCGTGCGCGCCATCCCGGCGACCCGGGGCAACGCCGGCCGGCGGTCGGGGACGCCGCGACTAGCCCCAATGCCGGGTAGTTAAGGTGCCGGGTCGGTTGTCAAGGCTGGCCCGGCGAGGATGTTGATGTTGATGGTGGTTTGGTAGGTGCGGCGGTCGATGTTGGGTCCGCGGGCGTTGTATTTGGAGATGGCGCGTTTGACGGTGCGGGTGTTGAGGCGTAGTCGCCGGTCGGGGAGCAGGTTGTTGAGGATGTGGCGGCCGATGGTGCCGGCGAGGTCGATGGTGGTGTCGGCGATGACGCCGGCGGCTTGGATGAGCTGGTCGCGGGCGGTGTGCAGGGCGGTGGTGAAGCTGGCTCGGTCGGGGTCGAGGCCGGGGATGGTGTTGGTGGCGTCGGTCATGGCGGTGCGCAGGGCCTGGTAGGTGATGAGCAGGGCGTAAATTTCCTGGTCGACACCGGTTGGGGTGCGGGCGCGCAGGACGCGGCCGCCGAGGATGCTGGATTTCATTTCCAGGTAGGCGGTTTCGATCTCCCAGCGTTCGTGGTAGAGGCGGATGAGCGCGGCGGCGGGGTGGCGGTGTTCGTCGAGCAGGCTGGTGACGAGGCGGTAGGTGCCGGTGTGTGTTCCGCCGCTGGTGGTGATGGTGATTTCGGCGTCGACGACCCGCACGAGGCGGCCGCCGAAGGTGGAGCGGTAGGAGCCGTCGCGGTGGCGGCGGAGGACGGGCAGTTTCGGCCCTTTGGCGGAGTGCTTGACCCGGACGAGCAGGTGGGCGCCGGTGTCGGTGATCTTGGTGATCAGCTTGCCGGCGGCGAAGTTGCGGTCAGCGAGCAGCAGCATGCCAGGGGTGAACGCTCGCAGCAGATGTTGCGCGTAGGTGGTTTCACCGTGAGTGGCCGGGCCGTGCACGGCGTCGATGATGCTGCGGGTGCCGCAGGCCACCACGGCGAGCAGCCGCAGCGTCGGGTAGCTGCCGCCGCCGCAGCGGCCGCCGCGCTGTTTGACGAACCTGGTCAGGTTCGCCGGGCTGTCCGGCACGGCCATGATCGTGCCGTCGATCGCGCAGACCAGCAGCCCCCGCCAGCGTGCTTGCCCCGCGGTCGTGGCGGCCGGGCCGCGCAGCAGCTCGAACAGCGCCCGCAGCGGTGCGGGACCCAGCCGGCGGCGGGCCTGACGCAACGCGGCCTCGGTGACCGTGGGCAGGTCCAAGCCGCCCAACCCGACGAGCCCGCCGACGAGGCGCTGCCAGACCTGCCGATAGCCCTGACCGGCGAACAGGCACCCGGCCAGCAGCAGGTACACCACCACCCGGGCGGGCAGATCACGAACCCGCCGCTGCACAGTCCGGGTCTCGGCCAGGACCGCATCGACCATCTCGAACGGCACCTGCTGCGTCAGCTCGCCCAAATGACCCGGCGCAAACCGACCCGCAGCAACCCGCACCGGGCGGGTCATGGCACACTCATCCAACGGCGGGGCTCCCGGTTCAAGGCTGTCTTGGAGTGACAAACCTTGATACCCGGAACCCCGCCACCCGTGTCTCAAGACACGCTTGACACCCGCCACCAACCCTTAACTACCCGGCATTGCGACTAGCCCTTGGTCGGGTCCACGCCGTCGAGGAACGCCCGCGCCATGGCCTCGGTGCGGACCGCGCCGATCGCGGCCGACCAGCGCTCCACCTCGGCGGCCAGGGCGACCGCGCCGGCCTCGTCGCCGGTGTCGCGGGCCAGCACCGCCAGGAGCAGTTGCTGGGACAGCGTCCCGGGCACGTTGCCGGCGGCCGCGCCGGCCGCAGTCGCGTCCCGCCAGCGCTCCAGGGCCAGCGCGTGGTCGCCGGCGTCGTGGTCGTGGTCGCCGAGGTGCCGCAGGGCCTCGCGGCGCAGCAGCGGGTCGGCGCCGGACGCGGCGAGCGCGGCCGTGTAGTGCGCCGGCGCGGCGTCGCGGTCGCCGAGGACGTTGTCGGCGATCAGGCCGAGGTACATGCTGGCCCACCCGCGGCGCGTCTCGTCGGGCGCCGCCTCCAGCAGCGCCAGCGCCCGCTGTCGCAGCACTTCGGATGCATCATCCTTGATGCATCCGTCCTGATGCATCAAAACGGATGCATCAGTGGGCGTACCGGGGTGGCGCAGCTGCCGGGCGTAGGTGTCACGCAGGCGGAGGAAGCCGACGTCCCATCCGTCGCCGTCGACCTTCGCGAGGGCGTCGGGCGCACAGGAGGTACCGGTGAACCAGTCACGCTCGACGGAAACCCCCGCGGCGGCGAGGAGCAGGCGCGGATCGTCGCTGCCCGAGGCGTGCAGCAGGTCGAGCGCGAGCGGCCAGCGGCCGGCCAGGGACAGGGCGTGGGCCGCGGCGACGACGGATGCGACGGGGATGTTGACGGTGTCGGTCATGTCCCGGCACGGTAGTAATCGCAAAAACTATCCACAAGAAAACTATCTCCGGGAGGGTGCCGTGCGGGACGAGGCGGACCGGCTGGTCGAGGTGTGGGAGCGCGAGCTCGACTGGCTCGACCCCGTCGCCGAGGCCATCTTCGTGCGGCTCGCGGTGCTGGCCCGGCACATGACCCAGGCCCGGCGCGACGGGCTGGTGCGCGGCGGGCTCGACCACGGCCAGTTCAAGGTGCTGCTGGTGCTGCGCCGGCTGGGCCCGCCGTACACCACCAGCCCCTCGCACCTGGCGGATCTCCTCGGCCTCACGCGCGGGGCACTCTCGGCGCGGCTCGGGCCGATCGAGGAGGCCGGATGGATCACCCGCGGGCCGGCCGGGCCCGACCGGCGGCGGGTCGCGGTGCGGCTGACCGAGGCGGGCAGCGCCGTGTTCGAGCGGCACGCGGCGGCCGAGGGGCAGGCCGAGGCGGCGCTGCTCGCCGGGCTGACCCCGGCCGAGCGGCAGACCCTGGCCGACCTGCTGCGGAAGGTCGTGACGGGTACGGGCGTCGAGGCCGTCGACGGGGCATCAGCCGCAACGGGTGGGGTACCCGGACCGCACGCACGGTGAGCATGGGTGGCATGACGAACGGAACGGTGCTGGTGACCGGGGGAAGCCGGGGGATCGGGGCGGCCATCGCGACCCGGCTGGCGAAGGACGGGTACGGGGTGGTGGTCAACTACGCGACCGACGCGGAGGGCGCCACCACCGTGGTCCGGGAGATCTCGCAGGCCGGTGGGCGGGCCGCCGCCGTGCAGGCCGACGTCGCCGACGCCGGACAGGTGGCGGCGATGTTCGAGAAGGCCGGCGCCTTCGGCGAGCCGTTGGTGGCGCTCGTCAACAACGCCGCCTCCATGGGGCAGGAGGCGCCCATGGAGAACCAGCAGGCCGAGGCCCTGGCCCGGGTGGTCCAGACGAACGTGGTCGGGCCGGCACTGTGCGCCAAGCACGCGATCCGGACCATGTCGAAGAAGCACGGCGGGACGGGCGGCAGCATCGTCAACGTGGCCTCGATGGCCGGGCACACGGGCGGCCTGCCCAACCTGGTGCCGTACTCGGCGACGAAGGGCGCCGTCATCGCCATGACCAAGGGCCTGGCCGGCGAGGTGGCCGCGGACGGCATCCGGGTCAACAGCGTCTCGCCGGGCGTCATCGACACCGAGATGTCCGACCGCCCGGCCGCCCGGCAGCTCGCCGAGTCCTCCCCGATGGGCCGGATGGGCCACCCGGCCGAGGTGGCGGCGGCCGTGTCGTTCCTGGTCTCCGACGCCGCCTCGTTCGTGACGGGCACCGACCTCACGGTCTCCGGCGGCCGCTGACCGGGCCCCGCCCGCATGCGCTACCGTCCATCGACGGCGGCGCGTGCGAAGGGGGCGGGGATGGCGGATCCGGAGTGGGTCCGGCTCGACCCCGGTGCGGACGTCCGCCGCCAGCTGACCGAGGCCTGCCGGGACCGGCGGGTCGTCGTCTGCGCGGACGGCGCGGGCCGGCTGCGCGTCGAGGCCGGCGACATCCGCGCGGTCGCGCTGTCGCTGGCGTCGGCCGGCGAGCCGTTCGGGCTGCGCCTGGCCGGCGCCGCGGTCGCCGGGCGCCTCGACCTGAGCGCCGCCGACGTCCCGGCGCCGCTGCACCTGCTGAGCTGTGCCTTCGCCGAGGCGCCGGTGTTCGAGGGCGCGCGGCTGCACGAGCTGACGATCGCGACCGCCGTGCCGGGGGCCGCGATGCCCCGGCCGCGGCCGTCGGAGCTGCCGGGGCTGCTCGCCAACGGCCTGTCCACCCGCCGGGACGTGGTCCTGTCCGGCAGTACCGTCCGCGGCGCCCACCGGACGCCGTCGTCGCTGACCAGGTCGTCGGCCGTCTGGCTCACCGAGGCCCGGATCGGCGGGCGGCTGCTCGCCGTCGGCACCGTCATCGAGGCCACCGGCGACCGCGCGATGCAGTGCGACCGCACCAGCGTGGCCGGCGACGTCCGGCTCGTGCAGGGCTTCCGGGCCACCGGCGAGGTCCGGCTCCTTGCCATGCGCCTCGGCGGCTCCCTCGACCTCACCGCCGCGTCCCTGCTGCCGGGCAACTTCCGGGCGCTGGACCTCGCCGAGGCCACCGTCGGCGGCAGCGTCTTCATCCTCGACGACCCGGACCTCCGGCTGCGCCCGCGCATCCACGGCCGGGTCGAGCTGGGCCGCACCGTCGTCAACGGCCGGATCCTGATCCGCAACGCCGACCTGCGCTCGCCACCGCCCGGCTCGGGTCTGCACGACTACAACCCGGCCGAGGCCGACGAGCGCACCGTCCTGCTCGCGCCCCGGCTCACCGTCCACGGCGACGTCACGGTCGAGCCGGACACCGCGATCCACGGCGCGCTGACGCTCGCCGGCGCGGACCTCGCCGGCGGGCTCCAGCTGAGCGGTGTCCAGCTGTGGAACCCCGGCGGCCGGGCGCTGGACCTGTCCCGCGCGACGCTCGGCGCCGGGCTGCGCCTCACCGACGCGCTCGTCGAGGGCACGGTGTCGGTGGCCAACGCCCGGATCGGCGGGCCGGTCGAGCTCACCGGCGCCCGGCTGCGCGAGCCGGCCGGCCACCGCTGCGTCGACGGCGTCGGGGTGACCGTGGACGGCGACCTGCAGATGGCGGGGGTCGCCACGCGCGGCGGTTCGGTCCGGCTGCGTGGCGCGCGGATCGGCGGCGTCGTCGCGGCCGAGGGCGCCGACCTGCGGCATTCCGGCGGCAAGACGCTCGACCTCGACCAGGCGATCGTCGCGGGCAACGTCCGCCTGTGCCAGGGTTTCGCGTCGGAGGGCGTCGTGGTGCTGAACCGCGCGGTGGTCGAGGGCCGCCTGCGGTGCGACGACGCCACGCTGTCCTGGACCGGCCCGCCCGCCCCGGACAACCCGCGCGGTGCCGCCTTCGAGGCGATCTCCGCCACCTTCCGGGGCGGCCTCGGGCTGGGCTGGCGGATCGGCGCCGGCGGCGTGGACCTGTCCGGCGTGCAGGCCGCCTTCCTGGCCGACCGGCCGGGGGACTGGCCGCGCGACACCTACCTGGACGGCTTCACCTACCAGCGCTTCGCGGCACCCGACAACGGCACCGGCGCCGGCACGTGGGACGCCGAGGCCCGGATCGGCTGGCTGGCCGGGCTGACGCCGTTCGACCCGGGCAGCTGGGAGCAGGCGGCCCGGGTCGTGCGGGCCAACGGGGACCAGCGCGGCGCCGACCGGATCGTCATCGCCCGCGACCGGCACGCGCGCCGCCGCGGGCCGCGGTTCTCCCGGCGGCCCCTCGCGTACGTCGTCGACGTGCTCAAGGAGTGGCTCGTCGGCTACGGGCACCGCCCGTCGCGTGCCCTCGTCGCCCTGATCGCGCTGGTCGCCGTCATCGGCGGGGCGCTGAGCCTGCCCGCGGTCAGCGAGCAGATGCGAACCGGTGCCGGCGGTGTGGTCTACTCACCGACCCGTGCGGTGTCGGGTCCGGCGCCCCTCGCGGGGCCGTGCGGCGGGGGCTCGGTGCGCTGCTTCGAGGCCTGGTCCTACGCCGTCGACACCGTGGTGCCGGTCATCGATCTGAAGCAGCGGTCCACCTGGCACCCGGGCGGGCAATGGCTCGCACGAATGCTGAACCTGTGCACGATCCTGGGATGGATCGCCTCGACGTTCTTCGTGCTGAGCTTCGCGCGGCTGGGCCGGTCGGCGGCCGGGTGACCCGACCACCGACCGGCCCGCCGGGCTACTTCCAGGTGGCGTTGACCGTCTGGTTGCCCGTGCCCGTCGCCAGGGTGCGGTTGGCGCCGCTCTCCCAGGTCACCGAGCCGTCCGGGTTCTTCTTGATGAACTTGTACTCCACCGTCGTGTTCGCCGGCAGGGTCACCGTCGCGGACCAGACCGGGTAGTTCGCCGAGGACAGCGCGACCGCGTTCGCCGTGTTCCACGAGCCCAGGGCCGGCACCGAGCCGACCACGAAGACGTTCTGGCCCCACGTCGTGGTCACCGTCGCGTTGAACGTCACCGCCGGGTTGGTCGTCGCCGAGCCGTTCCAGGTGGTGTTGATCGTCCCGGTGCCCGACGCCGGCACCGTGTAGGTGTGGTTCGAGCCCGGCTCCCAGGTGACCGTTCCGGACGCCGACCGCTGGATGAACTTGTACTCCAGGGCGCCCGCCGGCAGGCTCACCGTCGCCGTCCACCCGGAGCCGCTCGCCGTCATCGGGATCGCGTTCGCGGTGTTCCACGAGCCCAGCGCCGCCACCGAGCCGACCAGGTAGATCGGGTCGCCGGTCGGGGCGCCGGTGACCGTGAAGCTCACGCCCTGGCCGGTGGACTGCGACGGCGACGGGGACGTGGTGGGGTTGCCGGTCACGCGGGCGTCGGCGTGGATGGCGACGGCGTCCTTCGCGGCGACGCCGACGGTGGCCTGGCCGCTGCCGTTCACGGTCACCGTCGGGCCGGAGCACGTCTGCGCGCTCGCGTTGTAGTCGCCGTGGATGACGTCGCAGTACACGCCGGCCGGCAGGCCCGTGGTGAAGGTGCGGGCGGCCACGGTACCGCTGCCGTTGTTGATGGCCACCCAGCCCGTCGAGCCGCGGGAGAACGCGATCGCGTTGCTGCCGTCCGACCACCAGTTGCCGACCGTGGTGTTCGCGCGGGTCGCGTTGTGGAAGCCGACCATGTTCTTCACCGCGCGCTGCCGGTGCTGGCACTCCCAGCCGCTGCCGCAGCTCACCGCGGTCACGTAGCCGTTGCCGTCGGCCGGCGGCGACGCGTCGTTGTTGGAGAACGTGAACGAGCTCATGACGTTCGGCGTGCCGTGGTTCCAGGCCAGCATGAACACCGTCGCGAGCGTGTCGGTGCTGCCGTTCTTGTACGACAGGGTCTGCCCGTTGCGCTCGGTGTCGTGGTTGGAGACGAACACCGTCGACTTGTCGCTGGGCCGCAGGCCCCAGCTCGGCCCGAAGGTCTGCAGGTTGGCGATGCTGCCCTGGAACTGGCTCTTCAGGCTGTACGCGTAGGTGAACTCCAGCACGCCGCCGACGCTCTCGTAGGCGGCCGGGGTCAGGTTGCCGGGGCTGCCCGGGATGACCTCCTGGGACCAGTACACGCTCTGGTTGCTGAGCTTGCCCTTGATGGCCGCGAGGTCGGCCTGGCTCATGTGCTTGGCCGCGTCGACCCGGAACCCGTCGACCCCGATGCCGATGAGATCGTTGAGGTAGCCGGCGATCTTCGTGCGGACGTAGTCGGTCTCGGTCTTCAGGTCCGACAGGCCGACGAGCTGGCAGTTCCACACCTCGGTCTGGTTGTTCCAGTCGTGGATCTGGTTGTCCGACTGCGGGCAGTTGGCCGGGTAGAAGTGGAAGTCCGACGAGCTGTAGCCGGCGGTCGGGTAGCTGTAGCTGTTCGTGAAGCTCGACCCGCCGTAGGCGGTGGTGCTGCTCTGGTTCGCGCCCGTCATGTGGTTGATGACCGCGTCGACGTAGACCTTGACGCCGGCCGCGTGGCACGCGTTGACCATGCTCTGGAACTGCGCCCGGGTGCCCATCCGGCCGTTGATCTGGTACGACGCGGGCTGGTAGATGTCCCACCACGGGTGCCCGGCGACGCTGATCGAGTCCTCCGGCGGCGCGACCTGGACGGCGCCGTAGCCGGCCGGGCCGAGGACGTTGGTGCACTCGCTCGCGATCGAGTTCCAGGGCCACAGCCACAGGTTGGCGATGACGTCGTTGTCGCCGACGGCGGCCTCGGCCTTGCGGCCGGAACTGAGCAGCGGTACGGCGAGCGCCGCGGTCAGCACCAGGCCGCCGACGATCGCGAGTGTTCTGAGCAGGCGGGGTCTACGCACGAGGTCCTCCGGAATGGCGGTGGCGGAGTGTGCACGACGACCCGGTGGCGGCCGGATCGATGACGACGAGCCTCGATGCTCCTGAAAGCGGTGTCAAGAACCTTGCAAGAATTTCCAGCCGCCAGTTCTTGCAAGGCGTCCTCACCTGCGGAAACCGTCAGGAAAGTTCGTTACCTCTTGCAAAGATCCACTGCGGCCCGCGGGACGGGCCGGCGGCGGGCGTGGGAGTGCTGTGCGTGGGCATGATCAAGGGAAACTTCTGGTTGTCAGGGCGACCAGAAGTTTCCCTTGATCTTGGGGTTACGTCAGGGCGGGGTCAGCGGAGCCACACGGCCGTCGCGGGCGGTAGCGTGTCGCCGTCGACCGGGGCGTTGGCCAGCGCGATCTCGCCGGGCGGCAGTGGGACCGCGGCGCCGGAGAGGTTCACCACGCAGCGGACGCCGTCGCGGGTGAGGTCCAGGACGCCGGGCGGCGAGTCGTTCCAGCGTAGCGGGCCGGTGAAGGTGCGGCGCAGGTGCAGCGCCTCCCGGTACAGCTCCAGGGTCGACGCCGGGTCGCCGGCCTGCGTGTCCGCGGCGAGCGCGCCCCACGAAGGCTGCGGCAGCCAGGACGCGCCGGTCGGCGAGAAGCCGTACGCCGGCGCCGCCGCCTCCCACGGCAGCGGTACCCGGCAGCCGTCGCGGCCCGGATCCGTGCCGCCCGAGCGGAACCACACCGGGTCCTGCCGCGCCGAGGCGGGCAGGTCGAGCACCTCCGGCAGGCCGAGCTCCTCGCCCTGGTACAGGTAGGCCGAGCCGGGCAGCGCCAGCATGAGCAGCGCCGCCGCGGACGCCCGCTGCGGCGAGCCGAGCCGGGTCACGTGCCGCTGCACGTCGTGGTTGGCCAGGACCCACGTGGTCGGCGCGCCGACCGAGTCGGCCGCGTGGACGCAGGCGTCGATGATGCGCCTGACCTCGGCCGGGTCGTCCCACGGGGCCGACAGGAAGTCGAAGTTGAACGCCTGGTGCAGCTCGTCGGGGGCGACATAGCGGGCCAGCCGCTGCGGGGTCGACGCCCACGCCTCGGCGACCGCCATCCGCTGCCCGGGGTACGAGTCGAGGATCTTGCGCCAGGCGCGGTGGATCTCGTGGACGCCGTCCTGGTCGAAGTACGGCAGCTCGGCCTTGCCGAGCAGGCCGATCTGGCCCGCGTAGCCGACCGGGGGGTAGCCGGCGCGCTTGGCCATGCCGTGCGCGACGTCGATGCGGAAGCCGTCGACGCCCCGGTCGAGCCAGAACCGCAGCACGCCCTCGAACTCGCTGCGCACGTCGGCGTTGTCCCAGTTGAGGTCGGGCTGGGCCGGGTCGAACAGGTGCAGGTACCACTCGCCGCCGGGCACCTGCGTCCAGGCCGGGCCGCCGAACACCGACTCCCAGTCGTTCGGTGGGTTACCGTCCGTGGTCGGCAGGTGGAAGTGGTACCGCGCCCGCGCGGGCGATCCTGGAACGGCTTGCAACGCTTCCACAAACCACGGGTGCTGTGACGACGTGTGGTTGGGCACCACGTCGATGATCACCCGGAGGCCGAACTCGTGCGCCCGGGCCAGCATGGCGTCGAAGTCGGCGAGCGTGCCCAGGGTCGGGTCGACGTCGCGGTAGTCGGCCACGTCGTAGCCGCCGTCGACCATGGGGGAGCGGAAGAACGGCGTCAGCCAGATCGCGTCGACGCCGAGGTCGCGCAGGTACGGCAGGCGTTCGCGCAGGCCGGCCAGGTCGCCGATCCCGTCGCCGTTGCCGTCGGCGAAGCTGCGGACGTAGATCTCGTAGATGGCGGCGGTCCGCCACCAGGGGGTTTCGGGCACAGCGGAACCTTCCACTATGGGGGATATTTCCGATTCAGCGCAGGCGGGTGGCCCGGCCGCGAGCGACGGCAGGCCGGACCACCCGGTCCCCGGCAGCGCGAAACCCTGCCCCTGCGTCAGGGCCGCGGCGCCGGGGGAGTCAGCGGCGGGCGATGCCCGTCGAGCCGCGCACCACCAGCTCGGGGGCGAACAGGTACTCCGAGTGCGGACTGGGCTGGCCATGGATGGCGTCGACCAGGTTCTGCGCCGCCGCGTTGGACATCGCCCGCACCGGCTGGCGCAGCGTGGTCAGCGGCGGGTCGGTGAACGCGATGAGTGGCGAGTCGTCGTAGCCGACCACCGACACGTCGCCCGGCACCGACAGGCCCCGCGAGCGGGCCGCCCGCACGGCGCCGAGGGCCATCAGGTCGGAGCCGCAGACCAGGCCGGTGATCCCGCGGTCGAGCAGCCGCGCGGCCGCGGCCGCGCCGCCCTCCACGCCGAACAGCGACAGCTCGATCTCCTCGGCCAGGCCGTGGCGGGCCATCGCCGCGCGGTAGCCGGCCAGCTTGCGCTGGACCGGGAGGTACCGCTCGGGACCGCTGATCAGCCCGATGCGCGTGTGGCCCAGCGAGGCGAGGTGGTCGACCGCCAGCTCGCTGGCGCGGGCGTCGTCGCAGGAGACGCACGGCGCCTCGAGGCCCTCGACGTAGCCGGTGACCAGCACGATCGGCAGCGGCCGGTCGATGAGCTTGCGGTAGCGGTCGTGATCGGCGCTGGTGTCGGCGTGCAGGCCGGAGACGAAGATGATGCCGGCGACCGAGCGGTCGAGCAGCATCTCCACGTATTCGTCCTCGGTCACGCCGCCCGGGGTCTGCGTGCACAGCACCGGCGTGTAGCCGTGCCGGGACAGCGCCGACTCGATGACCTGGGCGAACAAGGGGAAGATCGGGTTCTCCAGCTCCGGCGTCACCAGGCCGACGAGGCCTGCGCTGCGCTTGCGGAGCCGTTCGGGTCGCTCGTAACCGAGCACGTCGAGCGCGGTGAGCACGGCGTGTCGGGTGTCGGCGCTGACCCCGGGCCGGTCGTTGAGCACCCGCGAGACGGTCGCTTCGCTGACGTCCGCCTGCCGGGCGATGTCAGCGAGCCGAGCTCGTGGAGCGTCCATGGCCATGCGACGACTGTAAGCGGCCGGACGGTCAAATTGAAAGTCGGCTGGAAGCTCTTTCATTCTCTGCAAGTTGTTGCTACGGTCCCTGCCACCGGCAATCGATCGACACCCCTGCACCGACGGCCGGGCACCCTTCATCGACGCAGCCGCGACCGTGGAAACGGCCGCGCGCTGCCTGCTGAACAGGAGTCCTTCGATGCGCATCCGTATCGCGGGTGTGTTCACCCTCGCCGCTTTGACCCTTGCCACTGCCGCCTGCGGCAGCGGCGACGACACCCCTGCCACCGGCGAGTCGGCCAAGCCGGCCGGCGGCACCCTCACCATCTGGGCCGACGACCAGCGCGCGGCCGCCCTCAAGCCGTTCGCCGAGGCGTTCGGCAAGACCAACGGCGTCACCGTCGAGGTCCAGGCGGTCTCCAAGGACCTGCAGACCAACTACGTCACCGCCGCCCAGTCCGGCAAGGGCCCGGACATCGTGGTCGGCGCCCACGACTGGATCGGCAACCTGGTCCAGAACGGCACCATCGACCCGGTCCAGCTGACCGACCAGCAGAAGGGCGGCTTCGCCGACGTCGCGCTCAAGGCGGTCACCTTCAACGGCCAGGTCTACGGCGTGCCCTACGCCATCGAGAACCTCGCGCTGATCCGCAACACGGCGCTCGCCCCGACCGCGCCGGCCAGCATCGAGGAACTCGTCGCCACCGGCAAGTCGCTCAAGGACGCCGGCAAGGTCACCAACATCATGTCGCTGCAGGTCGGCAACACCGGCGACGCGTACCACGTCTACCCGCTGTTCAGCAGTGCCGGCGGGTACCTCTTCGGCGCCAAGGCCAACGGCGACTACGACCCGGCCGACCTCGGCGTCGGCAAGCCGCAGTCGGTCGAGGCGTTCAAGAAGATCGCCGCGCTCGGCGAGAAGGGCTCCGGCGCGCTGACCCGCTCGGTCAACGGCGACAACGCCATCCCGACGTTCACCGGCGGGAAGACGGCGTTCCTGATCTCCGGCCCGTGGGCCGTCGCCGACATCAAGAAGGCCGGCGTGCAGTACGACATCACCCCCATCCCGGCGTTCAGCGGCGGCAAGCCGGCCCAGCCGTTCGTCGGCGTGCAGGCGTTCTACGTGGCCAGCAAGGGCAAGAGCAAGGCCCTGGCCAACGAGTTCATCACCAACTACCTGACCAAGCCGGACCTGCAGGTCGCCCTCTACAAGGCCAACCCGCGCCCGCCGGCCCTCACCGCCGCGCTCGACCAGGTCAAGAGCGGCGACGCCGACATCGAGAAGTGGCTCAACGCGGGCAAGGGCGGCGCCGTGCTGCCGGCCATCCCGGCCATGGCCGCGGTCTGGGACCCGTTCGGCAAGGCCGAGGCGGCGATCGTCGGCGGCGCCGACGTGCAGACGACGCTCGACGCGGCGTCGAAGTCCATCACCGACGCGATCAACAAGTAGTTCGATGACGAACATGCACCCCCGGGGCACCCTGGTGAAGATCGTGGTGCTCGGGCTCGCCCTCGCATTGGCCGTGTACGCGGCCTTCCCCCTCGTCGACCAGCACGCCTGGGGATGGCTCACCGTCCTGGTCGTCGTCACGGGGCTGATCTTCGCCGTGTACCTGTCGCCGCGGCTCATCCCGGCGAAGTACCTCGTCCCGGGGGTGCTGTTCCTCCTGGCCTTCCAGATCGTGCCCGTCCTGTACACCGCGAGCACCGCGTTCTCCAACTTCGGCGACGGGCACCGCGGCAGCAAGCAGGACGCGGTCGTCGCCGTGCAGAGCGCCTCCGTGCAGCAGGTGCCGGGCTCGGCGTCCTACGAGCTGTCGGTGGCCCTTGACGAGGGCGCTGACGAGGGCGGGATGGTCTTCCTCCTCGTCGACAGCGAAGCCGACAGCGAAGCCGACAGCGAAGCCGGCGGCGACGGCAAGGCCTACGTCGGCACCCGCGACGGCCTGCGCCAACTGGACGCGGACAAGGTCACCGTGACCGGCGGGCGGATCACCGCCGCCGCCGGGTACACGCTGCTCAACCTGGCCGAGGCCAGCCTGCGCAACGACGAGATCCTCGCCTTCACCGTGCCCACCGCCGACGGCGCCGTGCGCGCCTCCGGCCTGTCCAAGGCGTACAACGGGCAGGCCACCCGCTTCTACGACCAGTCCTGCGACTGCATCACCGACCGGGTCAGCGGCAAGCAGTGGACGGCCGACGAGGAGGTCGGCAGCTTCGTCGCCGCCGACGGCGAGCGGCTCGCCCAGGGCTGGAAGGTCAGCGTCGGGCTGACCAACTTCACCCGGGTGCTCACCGACCCGCGCATCTCCGGGCCGTTCCTGAAGACCCTCGCCTGGAACCTCGGCTTCGCCGTCGCCTCCGTGCTGGCCACCTTCGCGCTCGGCCTGGCCTGCGCCCTCGCCCTGCACGCCGACCGGCTGCGCGGCCGCACCCTCTACCGGGTGCTGCTGGTGCTGCCCTACGCGATGCCGTCCTTCGCCATGCTGCTCGTCTGGCGCGACCTGTTCAACCAGGAGTTCGGCCTCATCAACCGGTTCTTCGGCATGCACGTCGACTGGTTCGGCGCGCCGTGGACGGCCCGGGCCGCGGTCATCCTGGTGCAGCTGTGGATGGGCTACCCGTACATGTTCCTCGTCGCGACCGGCGCGCTGCAGGCCATCCCGAAGGAGATGGGCGAGGCCGCCTCCGTCGACGGCGCCACCCCCGTCCAGCGGTTCCGGCGGATCACCCTGCCGCTGCTGCTCGTCGCCCTGTCGCCGCTGCTCATCTCGTCGTTCGCGTTCAACTTCAACAACTTCAACGCGATCTACCTGACCACCGAGGGCGCGCCGTTCCCGGCCGACAACTCCAGCGTCGGCGCCACCGACCTGCTCATCACCTACACCTACCGGCTCGCGTTCGGCGGCTCCGGCGCCCAGTTCGGCTTCGCCGCGGCGATCTCCTGCTACATCTTCGCGATCGTCGCCGTCATCTCGGTCATCGGCTTCCGGCGCAGCCGCCGCCAGGAGGAGGTCTACGCATGACGTCCGTGACATCCTGGATCCGCCGGCAGGGCTGGCGGCACCTCGCCGGCCTGCTCGCCGTCGCGTTCTCGCTCTTCCCGATCGTCTTCGTGCTCTCCGCCGCGCTCAACCCGGTCGGCTCGCTGAGCTCCACGTCGCTGCTGCCGTCGGAGGCGAGCCTGGGCAACTTCGGCGACCTCTTCACGACGACGCATTTCGGCTCGTGGTACCTCAACTCGATCCTCGTCGCGGGAACCTCCGCGTTCGCCGGGATCTTCCTGTCCGTCCTGGCCGCCTACGCGTTCTCCCGCATGCGGTTCGCCGGGCGGCGGGTCGGGCTCATGGCGCTGCTGCTCATCCAGATGTTCCCGCAGTTCCTCGCGGTCGTGACGATCTACCTCATCTTCACGGAGGTCGGCGACTTCTACCCCGCCTTCGGGCTCGACAGTCAGTGGGGGTTGCTCCTGCTGTACCTCGGGGGAGCGCTCGGCGTGAACACCTGGCTCATGAAGGGCTTCCTCGACACCGTGCCGAAGGAGCTCGACGAGTCCGCGCTGATGGACGGCGCCACCCACGCCCAGACGTTCTTCCGGGTCATGCTGCCGCTCATCGCGCCGATCCTCGCCGTCACCGGGCTGCTCGGCTTCATCGGCACCATCAACGAGGTACTGCTGGCGAACGTCTTCCTGCGCAGCGACGGCACGAAGACCCTGGCCGTCGGCCTCTACGGACTCGTCGCCGAGAAGCGCAACGCGAACTTCGGCATGTTCTGCGCGGGGTCGCTGCTCACCGCGATCCCGACGGTCGTGGTGTTCCAGGCTTTGCAGCGGTACATCGTGTCGGGCCTGACGGCGGGGGCGGTGAAGGGATGATCCACCACGACGGTTCCGCGCTGCACGTGCCGGACCAGAACCCGCGCCTCGGGTCCACCGTGGACGTCTTCCTGCGCACGTCGCTCACGGCCACGGTCGTGCACGTGCGCTCGGTCCGCGACGGCGAGCCGGTCTTCACCGCCGCGACCCCGGCGCTGCGCGGCGACGAGCTGTGGTGGCGGGCGCCGGTGCTGGTGCGCAACCCCGTCACCCGCTACCGGTTCCTCGTCGACGGCGACTGGTACACGGCCGCCGGCCGGTTCGGCCACGACGTGCCCGACTCGTTCGACTTCCGGATCGTCGCCCACCCGGCGCCGCCGCCGTGGACCCGCGAGGCGATCGTCTACCAGGTGTTCCCGGACCGCTTCGCGCGGACCGCTGCCGCCGGCGACCCCGCCTTGTCGGCGTGGGACGAGCCCGTCCGCCACTCGCCGGACCAGCGCTACGGCGGCGACCTCGACGGCGTCACCCGGCACCTCGGCCACATCCAGGACCTCGGCGCCGACACCGTCTACCTCACCCCCTTCTTCCCGGCCCCCTCCAACCACCGCTACGACGCGGCCGCCTTCGACCGGGTCGACCCGGTGCTCGGCGGCGACAAGGCGCTGCGGCGGCTGGCCGACGCGGTGCACACCCGCGGCATGCGCCTGGTGGGCGACCTGACGACGAACCACACCGGCATCACCCACCCGTGGGTCGCCACCGCGCCCGAGGTCTACTGCCGCTCCGCCGACGGCTCGCTGGAGACGTGGATGGACGTACCGTCGCTGCCCAAGCTGGACTGGCGGTCACCGCGGCTGCGCGAGCTGTTCGCCACCGCACCCGACGCGGTCGTCAAGCGGTGCCTGCGGTACCTGGACGGCTGGCGGATCGACGTGGCCAACATGACCGGCCGCAGCGGTGCCGACGACGTGACCGTCGAGGTCTCCCGGCTGCTCGCCCGCGAGGTGCGCGCGGCCCGGCAGGACGCGCTCCTCATCGCCGAGCACGCCCACGGCGCCGGCGGCGACCTCGACAACGACGGCTGGCAGGGCACGATGAACTACGCCGGCTTCCTGCGCCCACTGTGGAGCTGGCTGCGCGGCCCGTCGTTCGACCCGCCGGACTTCCTCGGCGTGCCCGGCGGCGTCCCGCGCCGCGACGGCACCGCGGTCGTGCGTACCGTCCAGGCCGTCCAGGCGTCGATGTCGTGGCGCTCGTGGACGCACTCCTGGAACCTGCTCGGCAGCCACGACACCGCCCGCATCCACACCGTCACGGGGGACCCGGCCCGCACCGAGGTCGCGGTCGGCCTGCTCGCCACCCTGCCCGGCGTACCGATGATCTTCGCCGGCGACGAGTTCGGCCTCACCGGCACCAACGGCGAGCTGTCCCGCACCCCGCTGCCGTGGGGCGCGGCGACCCTGCCCTGGTACGGCGACCTGCTCGCGCTGCGCCGCAAGCACGCGGCCCTGCGCAACGGCGGCCTGCGCTTCGCCCACGTCGACGCCGACGCGATCGCGTTCTGGCGGGAGACGGCCGACGAACGCCTGCTCGTCCTGGCCCGCCGCGCCTCGGGCACCCCGATCCCAGGCCCTTCCGAGGGCACCAACCTCTACGGCGGCGCCCCGCTCGCCGGAGCGCTCCCGGCGGACGGCCCGACGCTCCAGGTCTGGTCCGTCTGCCCCTGAGACGGGGGGAACCGACCGCCGCCGTCCGCGGTCACAGTGACATGCGGACGGTGGCGGTCGTGGTTGCGGCGTTGGTCGGGCTGGTCCTCGCGGCCCTGGTGGTGCGGGCCGGCTGGCAGGTCCCGGTGCGGATGGAGTGCCCGCCGGGCGGCGACGTGTGCTACTCGTCGTCGTGGTTCGACGTCGACTGGCAGCGGGTGAACTGGGAGCTGAAGCCGGCCCGGATCGCGTGCTTCGAGCCGAACCCGGACGACCACGCCGTCATCATCGGCCCCGGCGAGGAGTGCGTCCGCGCCCGCGGCGACGGCGTCATCCTGCGCTCGGCGACGTACGAGCAGCTCCAGGACGAGTTCCAGCGCCGCCGCGTGCTGGCCCTGCTCCTGGCCGCGGCGATGGTCCTGCTGCCGCCGCTGCTGACGTACGTACTCGTCCGCCGCCGCCGGTCGCCGCTGCTCAGCGGCGCCGGCGGTTGAGGGGCCGTCGGCGCGGCGGTTCCGGGGTGGGCCTGGCGCCCCGGATTGGTCTGGACCTGTTATCTGAGGCGCCCGTCGCGGTGTGCCTGGTGTTCACAGCCATGACCTTCGATGCATTCAGGTGAACGCCTGACTGGAGGTACTGATGCATCGAACGATCGGACGTCTCTGCCTGGTCCTGTCCGTGGCCGTCGCCGCCGGGGTCGTCGCCGCCGCGCCGGCCGGGGCGGCGGCGCCCGTCAAGAAGCTGCTCGTCGTGGGCATGGACGGGCTCAACTGGGACAGCGTCGTCGCGGCCGACGCACCGAACCTCGACGCCCTCGCCGCGCAGGGGCTGCTCGGGCGCAGCCTCGTGCAGTGCCCGGGCGTCGCCGACTCGTCCAGCGGGCCCGGCTGGTCCAACATCGCCACCGGGGTGTGGCCGGACCGGCACGGCGTCACGAACAACTCGTTCACGGGCAAGCAGTACGGCACCTACCCCGACTTCCTGACCCGCCTGGAGCGGGCGAACCCGGCGTACGCGACCTACTCGGCCGTCGACTGGGCCGCCCTGCACAACCAGGGCACGTTCTCGTCGGCGATCGACGTGCGGGTCACCTACGACGGGGACGCCAACGGCTACGCCGCCCAGGACGAGAAGATCACCGCCGACGCCGTGAGCCGGCTGGCCGCCGGTGGGCCCGACGCCTCCTTCGTCTACCTCGGCAACACCGACGCCGTCGCGCACTCCCTCGGTACCAACACCGCGTACCGCTCCGCCATCGCCAAGCAGGACCAGCAGCTCGGGCGGATCCTCGCCGCGGTGCGGGCCCGGCCCACGTACGCCCAGGAGGACTGGCTGATCATGGTCACCACCGACCACGGTCACCGGGTCCCGCTCGGTGGCCACGGCGGCTGCGGCATCGACGAGCGCGGCACGTTCCTGCTCGCCGCCGGCTCCGGCATCACCGCCGGCGCCCGGCCGATCGACGTGCGCCAGGTCGACCTGGCCGCCTCGGCGCTGGAGCACTTCGGGGTCGCCGCGCCCCTCGACGGCCGGACCGTCCGGGTGCGCTCCACGGACCCGTTCGACGCGCTCGCCCTGCGCACCCGCGTCGACGAGACCGGCATCCCGTCCACCCTCGCCGGCTGGACCCCCACCGCGCCGTCCGGCTGGTCGGTCGACCGCAGCCGCATGCCGTCGGGTGGCGTGACCGAGTGGCGCGGCTGGTCGTTCGCGACCGACGAGTTCTGGAGCCGCACGCAGTCGGGCCAGGAGCGGGAGAACGCGCTGCGCACCCGGGGCGTGTTCGCGGTCGCCGACAGCGACGAGTTCGCCGACAGGTCGGGCGGGTCGAGCTACGACTCGACGCTCGTCTCCCCGCAGTACACCGTGAACCCGGGAAGCACCGTCAGGCTGCACTATGTCACGCACTACCGCCAGGAGGGCGCCCAGAAGGCGGACGTGCTGGTGTCGTTCAACGGCGGTGCCGACCAGCTGGTCAAGCGGTACTCCGCCGACGCCCGCGCCACGGTCGAGTCGCTGCCGGTCACGGTGCCGGCCGGCGCGACGGCGATGACGGTGAAGTTCCGGTACTACGACGCGAGCAACAACTGGTACTGGGTCATCGACGACCTGCGGGTCGCATGAGCCCCAGCGTGCCGTCGTAGCGCCGGTACAGCAGGTTGCCGCGCCCGCTCACACGGTCGGTGAAGAACAGGAACGGCAGCCACCCGGCACAGAGGTGCTCGGCCGCCTCGGCGCGGTCGAGCACCGGCGTCCGCCGGGCGTTGACACTGAGCCCGAGGTGTCCGGGGCTGGTGTCGGGATGCATCCGGTACTGCCGGGCCAGCCGCAACCCGGTCGGCCCGGAGCGGTAGACGACCGCGTCCTCGCCGGGCCCGGCATCGGTGAACAGGCAGAAGTCGTAGTCCATGGCGGCCATGAAGGCGGCGGCCCGGCACGGCGGCCCGGCCCTGAGCTCCACGGTCTTCACGCGGCTGACGTCGCCCGTCCCCGGCACGGCGAGCGCCCCTCGCTCGGGGTCGGGCCAGGGCCACTCCTCCCACCGCGAGGTGAGCCGCCGCACCTGCCGCTCGAGCCGCACCGCCACGGCGACGGCGGCGTCGAGCGCGTCCCGCCCGGTGACCTGCACGCGGGCGGGGGCGCCGTTGACGCGCAGGTTGACCTGGGCGACCACGGGTCCGCTGCCGCAGGCGGCCCCGGTGAGCCTGACGCGGGCCCCGTCCGCGACGCCGTGGTGGGCAAGGACCGCGGAGACCATGCCCCGCGCCGCGCCGACCTCGTCGTCCGTGACGACACCGCGCCCGATGACGTCGACCCCCACACCACACCTCCTGGTGCGCGAGTCTCCTCCGCTGCCGCGGACCCCGCACAGGGCCAAAGGTCCCGTACCTGTGCGGGGCCGCGTGACGGCGGGCCGAGGAGAGCGCGGGCGCTGAATACCGATCCTCCGCCTGCGCGGAGGTACCGAGTCGAACGGAGTAGGAGGAAGCGCCCGCATGGCCTCGGCTGTCGCCGCTCAGCGCGGGATCAGCTCACCGAGCCGGTCCAGTGTGTATACCTCCGACCCCTCCGGCAGGCCCTCGGGGGCCTCGATGCCGACGAACGTGACCGGCTCCTCCGGCAGGCGGCCGTCCCACGTCGCCACCTCGGCCCGCTCGCGCCACCGGTCGACGAGGTACGACATGGTCAGGTACCGCCGCTCGACCAGCGCCCGCACCCGGTCGGCCGTGGTGAACGTGTTGTCCTCCACCCGGTTGAACGACGGCCGGCCCGACAGGTACAGGTGCAGCCACACGGCCTGCCAGCCGCGCTCGCCCCGGGCGAACACCATGGGCAGCGCGATCCGGCCCCGGCCCCGCAGCTGCGAGCGGGCCCGGACGGTCCGTGCGTCGAACGGTGCGCCGCGCTGGTCGCGCGTGCGGGTCTGGTACCCGAACATCGACTCCGCGACCTCGTCGAACGACTCGCCCGCGTAGATGTAGACCTGCGGCACCACGTACTGCCCGCGGGCCTTGAGCTTCAGGGGCACGTCGATGAACTCGGTCGCGCCGTTCGTCGCGTCGGTGATGTCGCCGGAGTGCACGGCACCGTCGTGGTGGTAGTTCGTCCAGGACACCTGGCCCGCGGTGTGGAACCGGTCGTCGAGCAGCAGCACCGACAGGTCGTAGTCGGTGCGGCGGCTGGTCTGGCGCCAGTGGGTGAAGAAGCGCAGCACCTCACCGGAGACCGAGGCCCGGGAGCCCCTCGGCAGTACCGCGAACCCGCCCTCGGCCGCCTTGCCGCTCAGCGGCAGCGCGACGTCGAGCACGTCCGGGTCCACCAGCAGCGGCCGCTCCAGCTCCGGCAGCCGCGCGCCGATCTCCGCGTCGAGCAGCGCCGACAGCTCGGCCACCAGCTCGGCCGGCAGCGGCGGCCCGACCGACTTGAGGCAGGAATCCAGTTCCTCGGCGAGGCGACGGTCACCGAG
>NZ_JBEXCY010000053.1:0-48284 GCF_040605515.1 Dactylosporangium sp. NPDC005572
ACGACCGTCGCTCCCGCCAGACACCGCTGGTGCCGCCGGTGCATCCGCCCCGGCGGCACGGACGCTGCCACCGCCGTCGTGGCAAGAACCCGCGGGCTACGCCCGCGCCCTGGTCGCTGCGAACCATGATCGATGGCGCGCTTTGGCTGTCATGGCAGCCAGATCGCGCCATCGATCATGAACCTGCTCGGACGCGTCCCCGGCGTTACGGTGCTACGTACTCCGCCAGGTGTTTGCCGGTCAGGGTTTTGCGGGACTTCACCAAGCCCTGAGGGGTGCCCTCGAAGACCACCTGGCCGCCATCATGGCCGGCGCCCGGGCCCAGGTCGATGATCCAGTCCGCGTGGGCCATGACGGCCTGGTGGTGTTCGATCACGATCACCGACTTGCCCGAGTCCACCAGGCGGTCCAGCAAACCCAGCAGGTGTTGTACGTCCGCCAGGTGCAGGCCGGTCGTGGGCTCGTCCAACACGTAGACGCCGCCCTTCTCCCCCATGTGGGTCGCCATCTTCAGGCGTTGGCGCTCGCCGCCCGACAGCGTCGTCAACGGCTGGCCCAGTGTCAGGTAGCCCAGGCCCACGTCCTCCATGCGGGACAGGATCGTGTGGGCCGGCGGGGTGCGCGCGTCGCCCGTCGAGAAGAAGTCCTCCGCCTCCGTCACCGGCATCGCCAGGACCTCGCTGATGTCCTTGCCGCCCAGGTGGTAGTTCAGCACCGACGGCTCGAAGCGTTTGCCCTCGCACTCCTCGCAGACCGTCGCCACGCTCGCCATCATCGCCAGGTCCGTGTAGATGACGCCGGCGCCGTTGCAGTTGGGGCAGGCGCCCTCCGAGTTTGCGCTGAACAGGGCCGGCTTCACGCCGTTCGCCTTGGCGAAGGCCTTGCGGATCGGCTCCAGCAGGCCCGTGTACGTCGCGGGGTTGCTGCGGCGCGAGCCCTTGATCGGGGTCTGGTCGACCAGGACGACGCCCTCGCGGCCGGCCACCGAGCCGTGGATCAGGGAGCTCTTGCCCGAGCCGGCCACGCCCGTCACCACGACCAGGACGCCCAGCGGGATGTCGACGTCCACGCCGCGCAGGTTGTGCTTCGTCGCGCCGCGGATCTCCAGGGCCCCCGCGGACGACCGCACGGAGGGCTTCAGGCGGGCCCGGTCGTCCAGGTGACGGCCGGTGATCGTGTCACTCGAGCGCAGGCCCTCGACCGTGCCCTCGAAACAGACCGTGCCGCCGCCGGTGCCGGCGCCCGGGCCGAGGTCGACCACGTGGTCGGCGATCGCGATCGTCTCCGGCTTGTGCTCCACGACCAGGACCGTGTTGCAGCGGTCGCGCAGACGCAGCAGCAGATCGTTCATGCGCTGGATGTCGTGCGGGTGCAGGCCGATCGTCGGCTCGTCGAACACGTACGTCACTTCGGTCAGGGACGAGCCCAGGTGGCGGATCAGCTTGGTCCGCTGGGCCTCGCCGCCGGACAGCGTCCCGGCCGGGCGGTCCAGGGAGAGGTACCCCAGGCCGATCGCCACGAACGAGTCGAGCGTGTGCTGGAGCGTGCCCAGCAGCGGCGCCACCGTCGGCTCGTCCAGGCCGCGGATCCAGTCGGCCAGGTCGCTGATCTGCATCGCGCACGCGTCGGCGATGTTGATGCCCTTGATGCGCGACGAGCGGGCCGCCTCACTCAGCCGGGCGCCGTCACACTCCGGGCAGGTCTGGAACGTCACCGCGCGCTCCACGAAGGCGCGGATGTGCGGCTGCATGGCCTCGACGTCCTTGGAGAGCATCGACTTCTGGATCTTCGGGATCAGGCCCTCGTAGGTGAGGTTGACGCCCTGGACCTTCACCTTGACGGGCTCGTGGTACAGGAAATCCCGCATCTCCTTCTTGGTGTACCTGCGGATCGGCTTGTTCGGGTCGACGAAGCCCGATTCGACGTAGACCTGGGTCGTCCAGAAGCTGTCGGCCTTCCAGCCGGGAATGGTGATCGCGCCCTCGAGGATCGACTTGGAGTCGTCGAAGAGCTGGGTGAGGTCGAGGTCGGTGACCTGGCCCCGGCCCTCGCAGCGCGGGCACATGCCGCCGGCCCGGGTGAACGTCTTGCGCACCGTCTGCGCGCCGGCGCGATCCACGGTGATCGCGCCGCTCGCCCGGACCGAGGCCACGTTGAACGAGAACGCGTTCGGCGGGCCGACGTGCGGCTCGCCGAGCCGGCTGAAGATGATCCGCAGCATCGCGTTGGCGTCGGTGGCGGTGCCGACCGTGGAGCGCGGGTCGGCGCCGATGCGCTCCTGGTCGATGATGATCGCCGTGGTCAGCCCGTCGAGGAAGTCGACCTCGGGCCGGGCCAGGGTCGGCATGAAGCCCTGCACGAAGGCGCTGTACGTCTCGTTGATCATCCGCTGTGACTCGGCGGCGATCGTGTCGAACACCAGTGAGCTCTTGCCCGAGCCGGACACGCCGGTGAACACGGTGAGCCGGCGCTTCGGGATCTCGACGCTGACATCCTTGAGGTTGTTCTCGCGCGCACCCTGCACGCGGATGACGTCGCCGCGATCGAACGCCTGGCTCATCGTGTCCCCCACCAAACTCACTTGTCCTGCAGCAGACCCAGCACGTTGCCGTCGGTGTCGGTGACGGTCGCCACCAGGCGCCCGCCGCCGACGTCGCGCGCCGCCTCCTTCACGGCGCCGCCCGCGGCAGTCACCTCGGCCAGTTTGGCCTCGATGTCCGACACGTGCCAGTAGGCCACGGGCGAGGTCATGGCCTGCGGGCCGCCGCTCGGCACCAGCCCGATGTGCTGGCCGCCGACGTCGTAGCCGACGTAGTAGGGGCTGTCGGCCGTGGGCTCGGCCCCGAGCAGCGCGGTGTAGACCTTCTTGGCCGCCTCCAGGTCGGAGACGGGGTGCAGCACGGTTTTGATCTCCATGTCGGTTACCCTAGGTGACCGGCGACGGCCGCCGCTTCTCGAATCCTGATCGGTTGGGAGAAAGCCATGTCCGTGCTGGTCGCATTCAGCGTGACGCCGCTCGGTGTCGGTGAGGACGTCGGCGCGCTCGTCGCCGAGGCCGTGCGGGTGGTCCGGGCCTCGGGGCTGCCGAACCGGACCGACGCCATGTTCACCTCGGTCGAGGGTGAGACCTGGGACGAGGTGATGGGAGTGGTACGGGCAGCGGTCGCGGCCGTGCAGGCCAAGGCACCGCGGACCAGCACCGTCATCAAGGTCGACTGGCGCGAGGGGGTCACCGGGGCGCTCGACGCCAAGGTCGCCAGCGTCGAGCGCCACCTCCAGAACGGCTAGACCAGGTTCGGCAGGAACTCCGCCAGGGTCTCCACCGTGCCCCACAGACAGGCCAGCAGGACCGGCACGCCGACGAACCAGGTCTGCAGGCCGCCCCAGCGGACCCGCGCCCAGGTCAGGCCGAGCGTCGCGGCGAGCGACGCCTGGAGCCAGAAGACCAGTGGTACCAGAGCGTCGGGATCGGCCTGCATGGCCCGCTCGGCGACCGTTACCGACGTCGGCCGGCCCGGCGGGCCGAGCGTGGTCTCCCCCTTGAGGACGGCGTCGACGTAGACGACGTTCGTCGGAGCCCAGCCGCTGCGCCACCCGTCCGCCTCGGCCGTGGCCATGGTCAGGCGGGAGCCGCCCGAGGCCAGCCGGGCCGGCAGCGGGGCGTTGGCCCGGCGCACGCCCTGCACCTCGTACTGGAAGATGCCCAGCCCGGTGGTGACCGTGATCTTGTCACCCTCCGCGAGCGACGTGATCCGCCGGAACGGCCCGCCGAACGCGGCCGCGTGGCCGTAGATCACCGACGTGCCCGGCTGCCCGGGCAGCGCCGTGTCGCGCCGGTGGCCCGGGCCGTCGCGCATCACCCCCGAGGTGGTGCCCTCGACGACGACCTGGCGCAGGCCGATCGCGGGCGCCTCCAGCACGGCCACGGGCGTGCCCGCCGGGATGTCGCCGCCCAGCGGCGCGGTGGCCAGGGCGACCTTCTCCCGGAAGCCGTTGTAGAGCTGCTGCTGCGTGCGGGACTGCTGCACCGAGCTCACGCCGAGGGTGTAGATGACCAGCCAGCCGGACACGACGGCCAGGGTCATCAGTGACCGGACGATGATCGTGATGGCGGGCGGAACCGGCAGCTTGGCCAGCTTGACCGGCTCATCCAGCTCATCGTCGTCGTCATCGTCCAGGTCGTCGTCATCGAGATCGACAAGAGTGGCCGTCATGTCGCCTTCCACCAGGTCACGACGAAGGTCACGGCCCGGGTGATCGAGCCGATCAGGAACGTCGCCAGCGCGATCAGCGCCGCGATCGGCAGCGCCCACGCGGCCAGCCCGGAGGACAGCAGCGCGGTGAAGCCGGCCGACTGCGGCACCGGCGCCGCGGACGGCGACGCGGAGGCCGAGGCCGACGGGCGCGACCCGGCGTCGGGCAGCGCTGACGAGGTCGGCGTGGACCCGCCGCCACCGCCGCCGCCTCCGCCACCACCGTTGCCCGCCGGCGGCGGGGACGAGGTGGCCGGCGCGGCCGGCACCAGCAGCGGCACCTGGCCGGTCTGCGCGGCGACCGCGTCGGCCGCCCGCAGGGTGTACGCGACGAAGTCGCCGAAGCCGTTGTCGGCGGTCATCGGCAGGTACCCGGGCGGCAGCTGGCCGCTGGCGAGGCCGGGCTGCTGGCCGTCGGCCGCCGCGTAGCGCAGCAGCTGGGCCAGCTGCGTGCCGTGGTTGCCGGTCAGGTTCTGGGTGGGGATCACGGCGTACACCGGGAGCGTCCCCGGATACGACGTCGCGCCGTCGGCACTGACCAGCTTGTCGTACTGCATTTTCCACGTGTTCGTGGTCGCGTCCGGCTTGGCGAACTTCATGGCCGCCTTCATCGACGCGTCGTTTGGGTCGATGAAGGTGCGGCCCGACGCGTCGGTGATCTGCGTCGTGCGCGGCACGGACGAGTACGACTGCAACGCGGCCGTGTTGAGCTGGAGGAACGCGGCGTCGCCGAGGGTGGTCACCCCGAGCATGAAGCGCGGGTGTGACTGCCGGCCCCAGGCGCCCATGTTGATGCCGATCGGCATGTTCGACTCGTCGTGCAGCACGCTGCAGTTGACGTGCGCGTTCGACAGCGCGTACTGCACGCGCAGCGCGATGTTGGACAGGTTCGCCACCGGCGAGGCCACCAGCGGCAGGTACGGGATCGGGGTGAGCGTCGCCTCGAGCTCCGGGGTCATCTCGGGGCATCCGCCGTACGACGAGTAGTCCGCCGAGACGAACGTGTCGAGCAGCGGCCAGCTGAACAGCGGCAGCTGAATCCCCTTGTACCCCGGGTTCACCACCATGCCCCACGGGTCCTTCTCCCCGTTGAGCCAGGCGCGCGCCTCCGGGTCGGCGTTGATGTACGCCGAGAGCGACCACATGACGTCGGAGTTGCCCGACAGCGCGAGCACCGTCGAGGAGGTGAGGATGTTGTCGATGGCGTCCGGCACCTTGGGGTTGAGCGCCCGGAACTCGGGGTCCTGGGTGACGGCGAGCGGGTTGTTCGCCATCGCCTTGTACGCCGCGTACGGGCTGTCGTCCTTGACCTTCCCGTAGGCCATGCGCAGGCCGGACCGGGTGGGGTACGACTCGGTCAGCAGCTTGGCCAGGAGCCTCGGGGTCAGCTTGAGGTCCTGGTAGTCGTTGCCGTCGACGTCGTCGATGAGATAGCTGATCGCGAAGCCGGTGACCGCGACCGGCGCGCTCACCACGGATATCGGATAGGGCTCCGCGGGAGGCACGCTCGCCAGCGCGGCCTGGGCGCCGCTGGACACCAGCGCGGCCTTGGCCTGCGGCTCGCCCAGCCGGACGTGCCGGAACTTGAACCGGGTCGAGTCGGTGCAGAACGCGGTGGACCACTGGTCGGTGGCCTGGGTCAGCATCTCCGAGCCGAAGATGTCCAGCGGCAGCGATGTGTCGGCCTGGTCGCACAGGTTGCCCGGCGGGCCGAACGCGATCGGCACGGTGATCCGGTTGCGCCAGTTCGACGCGCTCCACCACATGGTGCCGGAGACGGCCGGGTCGATCTGGAAGATGTCGCTGAGCGGCGCGCGCTCGTTCTCGCCGTACTTGCCGGTCCCCTTGCAGACCGGCTCGCCGAAGCGCAGGTCGAGCGGGCCGGGCCGGTCCTCGGGCGGCAGGGCCGCCGCCGTCGGGTCGCAGCTGATTCCCATGATCGGGATGACCACGATCGAGCAGGCCACGGTCATCGAGCAGCCCAGCGAGCGGTTGTGCTCCTCGGACTGCACGACGAACTTGGCGGAGCCCTCGCCCTGCTTGTTGGTGACCGCGAAGGTGGTGTTGGCCGGCGGCGCGTCCTTGTCCTCGACGTTGACCATGTCGGGGGCGAGCACGGGACCGCACGTGACATTGTCGCGGCCGGGCAGCGGGTTGTAGACGGTGTTGTCCGGCGCGGGGCCGCGGTAGGCGACGAAGCGCGACGGCGCCACGATCGTGCTCTGGTCGCAGGTCGGCGGCAGGTCGTTCGGCACGCCGACGAGGGCCTTGCGGTTGGCCGGGGTCTCGTACCGGTCCATCCGCCACGGCGGGAAGGCAGTCAGCACATTGGTGGTGAAGATCCGCTGGTCGGCGCTCTGCGTCCAGCAGGTGGTGGGCTCCAGCGGGTTCGCCTGGGTGTCGGCGCCCCGGCACTGCATGACGACGACCGGGTACTCCTGCAGGTAGGCCGAGACCGTGTTCGGGTTGTCGCCCATGGCGTGGGTCGGGTGGGCCCCGGTCCACTTCACCCGGACCTGCTGGTTGTTGCGCAGGTTGGTGGTCTGGCTGACCGTGACCGTCACGGTCCTGCTGTCCACGGCCTCCTCGGTGCCGTCGGCCCGCAGGTGCGCCCGGGTCATCGACTTCGTGCCGGTGAACTCCGGCGCCGGCTCGTCGGACGGCGCCGGGTAGACGCCGGAGCCGGGCAGGATCACGCCGAGGCTGACCAGCAGGACGGCCAGCCCGGCGGCCCTTCTGCGCCTCATGACTCCTCCCGGCGGCGGCGCAGCCACCGTCCCAGCAGGGCGGGCGCGAACACGACGAGCAGCAACAGGGCCGCCGCCGTCGGGCCGAGGACCTTCATGTGCTTGCCGGTCTTGAACGCCGCGAGGTCGTTCGGCACGCCGATCGCGTTGGCGTCGCCACCCGAGCCGCCGTTGCCGCCGCCGTTGCCACCGCTGATCACCTCGCCGGTGTCGGGGTCGATCACGGCGCCGGGCGCCGCCGAGTTGCTGGGGTTGGCGCCGTTGCCGCCGCCACCACCGCCACCGTTGTTCCCGCCGCCGCCACCGCCACCACCGCCGTTGTTGCCGCCGTTGTTCCCGCCGTTGTTTCCGCCGTTGTTCCCGGTGCCGGTGCACGGGCCGCTGCCGCGCTTGTCGCACTCCGGCGGGTTGGGCGCGATCTCGGCCAGGTGGTTGCGCTCCGGCTGGCCCGGGATGAACGTCGGGTTGTTGCAGCTGTTGACCGGCTGCGCGGACAGGGTCACCTTGGGGTCGGCGTCGTGCAGCCGCTGCAGCTGCTCGAAGCCGGCCTGCACCAGGTTGATGGGCAGCGGCGAGTAGCCGGCGATGCCCATCGAGCTCTGCCCGGCGCAGATGGAGTACGCCATGAAGTCGGCGAGGGTCTGGCGTTTCTCGCTCGTCAGGCGGGCGTCCTGGGCGTTGGTACCGACGGGCAGGATCAGGTACGAGTAGGACGAGAGCGGATACGTGCGTTTGTCCGGGTTGATATAGACGTTGTCCAGCTTCTGCAGCAGGTACTTGCAGACCGGCTTGTCCCGCAGGCCGCAGTCGGCCGGGTCCTTGACCTTGTTGATCTCGGCCTTGGTCAGCGCGACGGCGACGTTGAAGTCGCTGGGGCCGGTGAAGTAGCCGGCCGCGTTCTCCAGCTTGACGACCGGGTAGTCGGCGCCCTGCGCGTAGGAGTACTCGTCGTAGCCGATGGCGCCGTTGCTGGAGCCGGCGGTGACCATGTTGATCACGCCGTCCGAGCCGTTCTGCGCGAAGAGCTTGCCGGGGTGCGTATCCCGGTTGGCCGGGTGCCGCGGGAAGTACTCGGTGAAGTCGGACATGCCGCTGTACTCCCGCCACAGCGCCGGGTACTGCTTGGCGAGGTACGAGGTGAACTGGGCGGTGGATCCGGAGCCCTCGGAGTGCACGACGACGAGGATCTGCAGCGACGGCAGTTTGCGCCCGTTGTTGTCGGCGGTGATCTGCGGGTCGTTCCAGTTCGTGATCTTGCCGAAGAAGATCTTCGCCAGGGTCTCGCCGGACAGCCGCAGGTTGCGCACCAGCTGGCCGCCGACGCGGACCTGGTACACGAACGACGTACCGCCGGCGACGATCGGGAGGTACGCGTAGGGGCGTCCCTGCGAGTCGTCGCGCTGACCGCTCGGGTCGACGCCGCGGAAGCCGATGTCGGAGATCGCGAAGTCGTTCGCCAGCGCGGCGAAGTCCTTGCGGCCCGTCGCCGAGCCGGTCGGGGTGAAGTCGACCTGCATACCTCGCTTCTGGACGTCGGCGACCCACTGACTGAGCGCGTTGGCGCTCCAGGACGAGCCGGTGCCGGTGATGCGGGCGTAGCCGACGGCGGCCGCGGCCGGGGTGGCCGGCGCGACCAGGGACATGACGAGCGCCAGCACGGCCACGATCGCGGCCCGGGCCGGCGGCGCCGACGAAGGGGGAGTTCGCTTCACGATAGGTCCTCGTTGTCGATGGTCAGGCGGCGTCAGACCCGGGGCCGGGAGAGCCAGCGGGTCACGGCGAACAGGAGCAGCACCAGGGTCAGGAGGACGGCGGCGGCGCCGAACCCGCGTTCGATGAACACCGGCTGTCCACTTCGGACAGCGATGAAGATGTACAGCGGCAGCGAGTTCATCGTGTGCTCGGTCGGGTCGAAGTTCAGGAAGGTCGACGCGCCCGACACGATGAGCACGGGCGCGGTCTCGCCGACGCCGCGGGCGACGCCGAGGATGAGCGCGGTCGCCAGGCCGGGCCGCGCGGTCGGCAGCACGACGTGCCGGATCACCTGCCACTGCGACGCGCCGAGGGCAAGGCCGGCCTCGCGCAGGCCGCCGGGCACCACCCGCAGGACGACGTCGGAGGCCCGGGCGATGATCGGCAGCATGGTCACGGCGATCGCGAGCGCGGCCGCGAGGCCGGACTTCTCCCAGCCGAGCGTGATGATGCAGACGGTGTAGACGAACAGGCCGGCGAGGATGTCCGGGATCGCGGTCATCGCCTCGACGACGGTGCGCACGACCCGGGCCAGCCTGCCGCCGACCTCCACCATGTAGACGGCGGTGGCGACGCCGAACGGCAGCGAGATGACGGTGGCGATCCCGATCTCGACGGCCGTGCCGACGATCGCGTGCAGGATGCCGCCCTCGTCCAGCGGCGCCTGCGGCCGGACGCCGGCCATGTCATCGGCGAAGAAGTTCGGGTGCAGGGTGACCAGGAAGCCGCGGAAGAACGTGTACAGCACGGTCGAGATCAGCGCGATGCCGACCACGATCGCACCGGCGTGCACGATCGCCGACGCCACCCGGTCGACGACCACCGGCCGCGGGCTGGACAGCGCGGTGACCGTCGCGTACATGAGCAGGAAGACGACGTACCACACGATGACGAAGCCGACGAAGCCGTAGAACGGCAGGATCTTGCCGTAGACGACCCAGGTCAGGGCGAGCGAGGCCACGCCGGCGCCGGCGAAGCTGAGCTTGTCGTCGAGGGTCCGGCCGCGCAGCCGGCGCGGCCGCTCCTTCTCCGGCGGCGCCGATGACGACGGTGACTTCGGCGGGGCAGCAGTCATGGTCACAGCAGGCCCCTCAGATCTCGGTCGCCGCGCCGCTGCGGCTACGGCTGACGATGATCGCGGCGATCGTGTTGACGATCACCGTGATGACGAACAGGACGAAGCCCGCGGTGAGCAGGGCCGACAGCTGCGCCGCGGTCGCCTCGCCGAAGCGGTTGGCGATGAGCGAGGAGACGGTGATCGTGCCGTTCTCCAGGATGCGGATCTTGACGTCGAAGGCGACGGAGATGATGAGCAGCACGGCGACCGTCTCGCCGAGCGCCCGGCCCAGGCCGAGCATGGTCCCGCCGACGATGCCGCCCCGCCCGAACGGCAGCACGACCGTGCGGATCATGCCCCACCGGGTCGCGCCGAGCGCGAGCGCGGCCTCCCGCTCGCCGACCGGCGCCTGGGCGAACACGTCGCGCATGACCGCGCAGGTGATCGGGATGACCATCATGGCGACGACCAGGCCGGCGACGAACGCCGAGCCCGTGTAGACGGACTGGGCGTAGGCCGGCGCGTCCGGGTCGGTGGCCGCCTCGAAGATCGGGATGAAGCCGAAGTGCTGGTGCAGCCAGTGCGCGATCGGGACGAGCTGCGGCTGCAGCAGCCAGAAGCCCCAGAGCCCGTAGATGATGCTCGGCACGGCGGCCATGAGGTCGACCATCGCGACGAGCGTCTTGCGGATCCCGTTCGGCGCGAACTCGGTGATGTACAGCGCCGCGGCCAGCGACAGCGGGAAGGCGACGAACATCGCGATCAGGCCGACGACGAACGTGCCGACGAGCACGGCCGACATGCCGACCTTGTCGAGCTCGGGCGACCAGTCGGACTCGGTGAAGAACGAGGTGCCGTAGCGGCTCAGCGTCGGCAGCGCCTGGTAGGCCAGGAAGAGGCCGATCGCGCCGAAGACCACGAGCACGAACACGCCGACGCCCCGCGAGACGCCGCGGAAGACGCGGTCGGCCAGCGAGCCGACCCCGGCGAGCGGGCGGGGCACGTCCTCGACGTGGAGGTCGGGCGCGCTCATCCGAACCGGCCGTTGACGTAGTCGGACGTGCGCGGGTCGCGCGGCGCCTCGAACATCTGCTGGGTGTCGCCGCTCTCCACGATCGCGCCGGGCGTGCCGTGCTCGGCCAGGAAGAACGCGCACTGCTGGGAGACCCGGTTGGCCTGCTGCATGTTGTGCGTGACGATCACGATCGTGACCTCGTGGGCGAGCTCGGCGATCGTCTGCTCGATGACCCGGGTCGAGGTCGGGTCGAGCGCCGAGCAGGGCTCGTCCATGAGCAGCACCCGCGGCCGCACGGCGAGCGACCGGGCGATGCACAGCCGCTGCTGCTGGCCGCCGGACAGCGCGCCGCCCGGCGAGCGGAGCCGGTCGCTGACCTCGCGCCACAGGCCGGCCTTGATCAGGCACTCCTCGACCAGCGCGTCCTTCTCCGACCTGCGCACCTTGGTGCCGGTGAGCTTCAGCCCGGCGACCACGTTGTCGTAGATGCTCATGGTCGGGAACGGGTTCGGCTTCTGGAACACCATGCCGATCTGGCGGCGGGCCTCGGTGAGCCGGCGGCCGGTGTCGTAGATGTCGACGCCGTCGAGCCGCACCTCGCCGGCGAGCTGGGCCGAGGGCACCAGCTCGTGCATCCGGTTGAGGATCCGCAGGAACGTCGACTTGCCGCAGCCCGAGGGGCCGATCAGCGCGGTGACCTGGCCCGGCTTCATGGTCAGCGACACCCGGTCGAGCACCTTGCGCTCGCCGAACCAGGCCGAGATGGCCCGGGCCTCCAGCGTCGCCAGCGAGGCGTGCCGCGGCAGGGGCGGCGGCGGCTGGATGTACATCTCCTGCGTGGGCGCAGTGCTCATGAGCTCACCTTCCGGCGGCGGCGCCCCAGGGCGACCGCGAGGGCGCCGACCGCGACGAGCGCGAGGCCCGCGCCGGCGATCGTCATCACGTCGGTACCGGTCCGCGGCAGCGGGCCGCCGTTGGACGGGCTCGGCGACGGGTGCGGGCTGCCGCTCACCTCGACGCTGATCGGCACGCCGGTCTCGCGCACGCCGACCGGCTGGACGATCTCGCGCGGCTGCTCCCCGATCGCCTCCGTGGTGGCGCCGCGCACGACCTTCCAGGTGTCACCGGTGACCTTGATGTCGGCCGAGGCGTAGCTGGAGGTCAGCGTCGGCTCCCCGGGCACGCCGAGGAAGATCCGCAGCTGGACCAGGCCGTTCCACTGGGTCGGGTAGGCCTCCAGGAAGGCGGCGAGCGAATCGGCCTCGGCCGGCGCGATCGCCGTCGGCCGGGCCGGGTCCCCGTAGGTGCTCGCGCCGGTCAGGAAGCGTCCGTTCCACTGCGTCGGGTCGATGCCGTGGCGGGGCAGGAACGCCAGCAGGGTCGCCTTGCGGCCCTCACCGTCGTAGGGCGCGGCCGCCCTGACGTGGCTGACCGCCTTGGCGACGAACGGCTTGTCCGACACCTTGCCCTGCGTGACGATGTTGCCGTCCCGGCCGTAGAGGGCGATCACGCCGGTCGAGCGGGTGTCGGTGTACGGCACCGGCTCCTCGTCCTCGCCGCAGGCGCCGACGGTGGCGAGCACCGCCACCATGCTCATCGCGGCCGCCGCTCTCGTGAGCCTCATGCGCTCGCCCCGGCTTCGGTCTTGGCTTCGGTCTTGGCTTCGGCACCGGCCGTGGCTTCGGTCTTCGCGCCGGCGGCGGCCTCGGCCTTCTTGGCCTCCTTGCGGGCGCGCTTGCGGGCCAGCGCCTCGGCCTGGGCCTTGGCCAGCCGTCGGCGGATCAGCTGCCGGCGCACCAGGAAGCCGGCGCCGCCGAGCAGGATGAGGAACGCGAGCAGCAGCAGCCAGGGCCACGCCCAGATGGTCGTGTGGCTCTCCGCCTTGGGGACGGCCTGACCGACCGGCTGCTCGGGGTCGGGGAACGGCTCCAGCTCGATGCGGACCGTCAGCGGACCGGCGGGGAAGACGCCGTCGACCTCGGCCTTGTGCGGCACGTGCTGACCGGGCAGCAGTTCCGGGAGGTCGGTCAGCTTCTTCTCGGCGAGGGTGATGCCGGTCAACGCGGACTTCACGACGAGCTTCGCGCGACTCTGCAGGCGGATGTTGCCGGTGTTCTCGACCGTGTAGGAGACGGCGACGCGGCCGGAGCCGAGCGGGTTGCTGACGCCGGTGTACTCGGCGTCGATGTCCTTCGGGGTGAGGGCCGGCTGCAGCAGCCCGGCAATCCTCAAGTACAACCGCACCGCCACCCGGGTGTCGACCTTCACGTCGGTGCCCGTGGCGAGCGAGACCACGACACCGCCGGCGTGGTCGCCGGGCGTGGCGTTCTGCGGTACCGCGATGCTGAACGGCACGACCGCCGTCGCGCCGGCCTCGATGGTGACCGTGGGCGCGCTGAACTTGATCCAGGACCCGATGTCGGTCGGCTTCTGCGCCGCCGGCAGCAGGTCGAAGGCGCCGGTGCTGGTGTTGAACGCGTCGGTGCCGTAGATGACGAACGACGCCGCGACCTTGCTGCTGTTGGTGACGAGGACCTTCTCCTCCACGCCGGCGCCGGGGGTGCCCTGCAGCGTGTAGTGGGTGCGCTTGTCCGGCTTGCCCTCGGGGCTTCCCGGCCGAACCGACCAGGCGCGGTTACCGTCGTCGGCGGGCTCGGCGTGCGCGGCCGCGGGGGCCAGCAGCACCCCGGCGGCGACCGCCAGGAGCAGCGTTGCGAGGCGTCTCATGTTCAGTATCCGTCCGTCGTCAGCTTCGGGAAAAGTGCGACGGCTCAGGCCGGCCCGGGAGGCCCGGACCGACCTGAGCTGTCTTCAGTTGTTCACCGTCAGGGGCTGACCAGGGTCAGCGTGAGGGTGCTGGTGTACAGACCGGTCGGGCTGGTGTCCGGGATCCGCAGCTCCAGCGAGGAGGTGAGGTCCTTGGTGCCCAGACCGTTGCCGGGAGCAGCCTTGGCGAACTGGCTGCTCGTGCTGAGGCCGACACTCGACTCCGTCTTGAGCTTGGAGTCGACCGTCGGGCCGGCCGCCACGGTGCCCTCGGCGTCGCCGCCGGCGGACGCCGGAACCCAGCCGAGGTAGGACGCGGGCACCACGGTCGAGCCGTTGTGGAAGTCCGCGGCCTGCCCGTTGAGGGTCCAGCCGTCCTGGGTCGGGCGGGTGTCGTTCACCGAGACGCCGGTCAGCGTGCCCGTGAACACCCAGGCGTGACGGTGACCCGTGGGGTCGGTCGCCAGCACCGGGTGGCCGTTCGGGTCGTTCACCGGGATCTGCGTGAGCTGCACCTTGGTGCCCGCGGCGACCTGGAGGACCAGGGCGCCCGCGAACGGGTCGGTGTTGTTCTGCGCCTCGAGCGGCACGGCCGCCGAGTTCGCACCCACCACCGCGTAGTTCACGATCGAGGACGTCGACGACTGGAAGCCGCTGACGCTCGGGGTGAACGTGGCGACGAGCAGGTGGTTGCCCGTGGCGAGGGTCTTGACGAGCGTCGCGTCGCCGGTGGCGGCGCTGTAGGTGCCCTGGCCCAGGCTGGTGGCACCGTCGAAGAACTCGACCGAGCCGGCGGTGCCGACCGGAGCGACGTGCGCCGACAGGGTCACGTCGAGCGTGCCCCCGGAGCCGGCCGCGGTGCCGCTCGGCGGGGTCGCCGTCAGCGTGGTCGTGGTCGGCGTGCCCGGAGCGTTCACGGTGAAGGGCAGCGCCGTGGAGGTGGAACCGTTGAAGGCGGAGGTGTCAGTGGGCGTGAACTGCGCGGTGTACGAGTGGCTGCCCACCGACGGGGTGCCGGTGAACGTCGCCACGCCGGTGGCCGCGTTGTAGGTGCCCGCGCCGAGGTCGGTCGCCCCGTCGAAGAAGCGCACCGAGCCGGCGGTGCCGGCCGGGGACACGTTCGCCGTGAGGGTGACCGCCGTGCCGCTGTTGACCGGGCTGGCGGGGTTCGCCGACAGCGTGGTCGTGGTGGGCGTGGCCGACGCCGGGTGGACCACGGTCCACGTGCCGGCAGCGGTGTCCACCTGGATGTCGACACGGAAGTACGTCACCGCGGCCGACTGGCCCGGGGCGGTCGTGATCAGGCGAACCTGGTAGATGTTCGCGAGAGCCGGAGCCGTCTCGGTGTTCGGGTTCGCCGCGATGTAGGCGCCCAGCGACTGGCCGGTCGTCGCGGAGACGAGCGGGTTCGTCGACGTGTTGAGCGGCGCCGGGGCGTTCGGGTTCGGGTAGTTGGTGGTGTTGGTGACGACGGCCGACACGAACTGGTCGGTCGGGGTGGCCGCCTTCGGGGTCGCAACCCGGATGAAGGCCCTGGTGTCCCCGGCCCGACCCGGGCCGTCCGCCGAAGCGAAGGCAACGAACGGGACGGCCGTCAGGCTACCGCCGGTGACGACGGCGCCGCTGGCGTTGTACAGGGTGATGGCGCCGATCGCGTTGGGGTCCGGCTCGAAGCCCGGGGTGACCGCAGCGTTCGCGACACCTCCCCCCGCCAGCACGCCGGCCGCGACGGCCAGCGCGGCCGCCGAGACCATCAGGGACCTGGAGCGAATCTTCAACGGGAACTCCCTTTCGTATTCCTGATTCGGAACGCCTAGGCGGTGTGGCAGAGACCCGCGTCGGCGTACTGGTAGGTGAAGCCGGCCGCGTCCTCGATCAGGGGCTGAGCGAGGAAGGCCTGCGACAGGAAGCCACCCGGCGCGAAGAGCGCCCGGTTCCACGAGGTGTTGATCTCGCTGTTGCGGACGATGAAGTACACCGGCCGCGTCACGTCGAACGTGGAGCCACCACTGAGCAGGTTGATCGGGTCCTGCGCGGTGCCGTTGTTGAAGTAGCCGTTGTGGATCATGACCAGGCGAGCGGTCGAGAACGGCGCGATGGCGTTCGCGTTGCTCTGAACCGGCGCCGGGTCGTGCTCCTCGGCCCGGACCAGGCCCTCAGCGGTGGTGCGGACCTGGGCCTCGGTCAGGCCGAGCTGCGCGATGAAGAACTGCTCGGTGCCCGAGGTGGCCGGCGGCAGGATCGGGACGATCGTGGCGCCGGCGTTGGGGCCGTTGTAGCCGGTGACCTGGCCCCAGGTGGTGATCTGCGGCGGGCTGCTGTAGATCTTCTTGAGGTCCGCGGTGCTGATGCCACCGGTGCCGGCGTTCGACGTCACCAGCTTCGAGGTGGCGATCTTCAGACCGTCGAGGCCCAGCTGGTAGCAGCGCAGGCCACCCCAGCCGTTGGCGATCGCGCGGTCGTCCTCGGCCTTGGTGGGCTTGCGGGAGCTGCGGACGAACTGAACCTTCTTGACAGCGCCGGTGTCGGTCTGCGTGAAGTACGTCAGGCCACCGCCGGAACCGTTCGGCCGCACGACCGGGAAGGTGCCGGCCCGCAGCACCACGGTCGCACCCGCGGTCAGCGTGCCCCGGGCGTCGCCGGTCGCGTCGAAGCTGAACACGCGGGCACCCGCGGCGTTGAAGCCGGGGTTGCCCAGGTAGTCGCCATCCGCCAGGAAGTCGGACGCGTACTGGATGGTGTCGGAGCCGATGCCGACGATGTCAGCGCCCTGCGCGGCGGCGTCCGCACTCGCGGGCGCGGCCTGGGCGAACAGGAGCACCGCTACCCCCGCCACCCCCAGCCCGACCTTGCTGATCGTTCGCATAACTGACCTTTCCGCCTTGCACCCACAGTTGGATGCGTTGGCGACCCTGGCAGTGCAGAACCACCGCCGAGTAGTAGGTCAATGAACGACGAATGAATCGTCTTCCGGCCCCTGACCAGCGCATACGAGGAAACTGAGCCTCCGTTGAGCGCATGGACGAACGGGTTTTCGAACGCTTACGCCGGACATGCAGCAGGTAAACAGCAGGTCTGGACCGGACCTATCCGGACGATCCAAGAATGTGTTTCGCCGAATTGCTATGAATGCGTATTGATGGCGTCGAGAAAACGTAGCGCGGCCTGTACGTTCTCGCTGCGCCACGCGGCCAGGACGCGGTCGAACCCGCTCGCCGTCGCCTGCCGGCGCTCCAGCGCCCGGCTGAGCGGGGCGACCACCTCGCGCTGCCGGGCGACGAGCTCCGCGGTACCACGGCCTCGGCGATCCAGCAGCGCGAGCTTCACCAGGAACTCGGAGCGCAGGTCGCGCACGTGCTCGACGGGCCGGTCCAGCCACTCGGCCACCGCCTCGGCTCCCGCCGGCGTGGTGGTGAGGATCGAGCGCTGCGGGCCGCGGCTGCCGGCCTCGGTGGCCTCGACGCGGGCGAGCTCGAAGGTGCCGAGGCGGTCGAGGCTGCGGTACACCACCGGCCGCGGGACGTGCCAGACCCGCCCGACGGTCCCGCCGTCACCGGTGAGGGCCGCGACGGCGAACCCGTGCGTCGGCGCCTCATCGACCAGGGTGAGCACGATCCACTCGGCCAGCGACAGCGACGGCACGGTTGGCAGCGTACTGCCTGCTTCGGTAGTCTCACTGTGACTACTGGAGGTGTGGTCGTGGACTTCGCGCCTGTGGGACAGCTGCTCGCCGACGGCGACCGGGTCTGCTGCCACCTGTGCGGGCGGTGGTTCCTGTCGGTCGCCAGCCACCTGCGGTACCACGGATGGACCAAGGCCCAGTACATCGAGGCGTTCGGCCTGGAACTCGGCAACCCCCTCACCGGCGCGGCGACCCGCAAGCGCCGGGCCGCCGCGCTGACCGCCCGCCGGGCCGTGGAGCCGGTCATCCGCGAGGCGCAGCGCGCGGCCCGCGAGCGGGCGGACGACGGCACGCTGACCGCGGCGGCCGCGCGGGCGGCCCAGGGCCGGTCGCACCCCGCGGAGCGGCTCGCGAAGACCCTCGCCGCGCTGGCCACGGTCGACCCGGCGGCCCGGGCCGCCGGCAACCGCCGCCGGGCTGAGCGGCAGCGGGCCCGGACTCTCGCCGAGACGGCCGCCCGGTTCGGCTTCCCGGCCTTCGCCGAGTACGTCGCCGACCGCCTGGCGAGCGGGATGAGCATGGCCGCCGTGAGCCGCGAGGCCGGGCTGCACAAGGACTGGGTCGCCCGGCACGCCCCGGCGGCGAAGCCGCACCACACCGACGTCCGCCTGCGGCCGGCCGCGCGGGCGGCCGGGCACGACACCGTCGCCGCCTACCTGCGCGACGCCCACGTGGCCCGGCACCGCACGGTCGCGGCCATCGCCGCGGAGGCGGGCGTGCCCCGGGCGACGGTGGTCGCGGCCCTGGAGCACCACGGCATCCCGGTGCGGACCCACGCCACCAAGCGGGCCGGCGCCGACCTGCGCCGCCGGGCGGCCGCGGCGACGCTCGGCTACGACTCGGTGGCCGGCTGGGTCGCGGCCCGCCGCGCCGCCGGCGCCACCTGGGCGGCGCTGGCCGCCGAGTCCGGCCTGGCCGCGACGACCCTGCGCCGTTACGCGTCGTAGCTCAGGGCGTGCCCGGTGGTGCTGTCGACGTGCGCCGGGACGTCGCCGTGGTGGTCGCCGGTGGTCAGGGTGCCGGTCGGCTCGAACATGAGGATGGAGCCGCCGGGCGACGACGGCTTGTGCTCGACGCCGCGCGGGACGACGAAGGTGTCCCCCTGGTTGAGGATCACGGTGCGCTCGCTGCCGTCCGCCGCCCGCAGGGCGATGTCGAAGCGGCCGTCGAGCACGAGGAAGAACTCGTCGGTGTCCTCGTGCGCGTGCCAGACGTGCTCCCCCTTCGCATGCGCGATCCGCACGTCGTAGTCGTTCATGCGGGCCACGATGCGGGGGCTGTAGACGTCGTCGAACGAGGCGAGGGCCTGGGCGAGGTTGACGGGCTGCGCGGTCATGCCCTCATCCTGCGCACGGCGGACAGGTTTGGCTTGTACGAAGTTGACACGTTCCGGGTGGGCCGTGCGAATATCTAGGTTGTCTAGATGACCTGGAGGACACGTGGCGAAGGCTCCGTTGTACGTGCGGATCGAGCGGGAGCTGCGGACGCGCCTGGCCCAGGCCCGGCCGGGCGACGCGCTGCCGGCCGAGTCGGTGCTCGCCGAGGAGTTCAGCGTGGCGCGGATGACCATGCGGGCCGCGCTCAACGCGCTCGAGTCCGACGGGCTGATCGAGCGGATCCAGGGCCGGGGCACGTTCGTGCGGCAGCCTCCCGCGCCCCGCGCCGCCGGGACCCTGATGAGCTTCCAGGACCAGGTCCGTAGCTGGGGACGGACGCCGTCGTCGCGGCTGGTCGAAGCCGAGGTCCGGGCCGCTTCCGCCGCGGAGGCGGCGGCATTGCGGCTGACCGCGGCGGCGCCCCGCGTGGTCTCGATCGCCCGCGTGCGAATGGCCGACGGGACGCCGCTCGCGGTGGAGTACGCCTGCTTCCCGGCCCACCTGACCGCGCTGCTCGACGCCGACCTGGAGGGCGGTTCTCTGCACCGCGCCCTGCATGACCTCGGGCTGCGGCCGACCCTGGGCTCGTCGACGCTCACCGCCCAGCCGGCCGGCCCGGACGGCGACCGGCTGCACGTGCCCGCCGCCGAACCGCTCCTCGTCGAGACCCGGCTCATCGTCGACCAGCACTCGGCGCCGTTGGAGTACACCGTCAGCCGCTACGTCGGTTCCCGCTACGCCCTGCAGGTCACCTTCGACGTGCAGCAACCCCAGACCGGAGCACCGTCATGAACGTCGCGAAGATGATCGACCACTCACTGCTGCGCCCCGAGCTGACCGTCGACGACATCCGCGGCGGCTGCGACATCGCCGCCCGGCGTGAGGTCGCCTCGGTCTGCGTGCGCCCGTCCGACGTCCCGCTCGCCGTGGCCGCCCTCGCCGGCACCGGCGTGCTGGTCGGCACCGTCGCCGGGTTCCCGCACGGCGACACCACGACGGCGGTCAAGGCGGCCGAGACCCGGGCACTCGTCGGAGCCGGCGCCGACGAGATCGACATGGTCCTGCACATCGGCCGGCTCCGTGACGGCGACACCGGCTACGTCCACGACGACATCGCCGCTGTCGTCGCCGCCGCCCAGGGCCGCGTCGTGAAGGTCATCCTCGAGAACGCGTACCTCACCGACGCGCAGAAGGTCACCGGCTGCCGGATCGCCGAGCAGGCCGGCGCGCACTTCGTGAAGACCAGCACCGGCTTCGCCCCCGGTGGCGCCACGCTCGCCGACATCCAGCTCATGCGGGCCACGGTGTCGCCGGCCGTGCGGGTCAAGGCCGCGGGCGGCGTCCGCACCCTCGACACGCTCCTGACCCTGCACGAAGCCGGCGCCGTACGCTTCGGGGCCACCGCCACCGAGACCATCCTCGACGACTTCGCCGCCCGGTTAGCCTGAGGTCGTGATCGAACGCTGGATGGCCGACCCTGATCCCGGCCTCGTGCCGCCCGCTCGGACGCCCGAAGTACGGCTGGAGAGTCACGGGGAGACCCTGCTCGGGGTCATGCACGTCCCCGCCGGGCCCGGGCCCCATCCCGTCGTCGTCCTCCTGCACGGGTTCCCCGGCAACGAGCGCAACTTCGACCTCGCGCAGGCGCTGCGGCGGGCCGGGTACGCGACGCTCGTCTTCCACTACCGCGGCTCGTGGGGCGTCGGCGGCTCGTACAGCTGGCGCAACGTCCTCGCCGATGCCGCCCACGTCACCCGGATCGTGCGCGAGCAGCCGCCCACGGAAGCCCTCGACCCGAACCGCGTCGCCGTGGTCGGGCACAGCCTCGGCGGGTTCGCGGCGCTGCACACCGCGGCCGGCGATCCCGACGTGAAAGCGGTCGTTTCCATCGCCGGGTTCGACTTCGGCGGGGCCGCGCAGCGCGGGCTGGCCGACCCCGGCGCCCGGGAGGCGCTCCGGGCGATGTTCGGCGAGGACCTGCTGCCGCTGCGCGGGACGAGCGCGGAGCAGCTCCTCGAGGAGGCCGAGACGAACGCCGGCGACTTCGCGCTCGCCGGCCTCGACACGCAGCTCAAGCACAGGCCCGTCCTGCTCGTCGCGGGCGGCAACGACACCGTCGCCCCGCCGGAGCTGCACCACGAGCCGCTCGTGGCCGCCTACGACGGTGCCGAACACGTCGTCCTCCCCGACGACCACGTCCTGTCCGGGCACCGCCAGGCCCTCACGAAGGTCGTCGTGGAGTTCCTCGACCGTCACCTCTGAAGCGCCCACGGCGACCAGGACGCCAGCCAGTCGTCGAACGTGAGCAGGCCCGGGTGCAGCGCCCGCAGGGCCGGGACGTCGGCCTGCCAGCCGCCGAAGGACTCGACGCCGTGCAGGCGGTCGACGTTCGCCCGCATCTCGGCCACCGCCTCCGCCGGGAGGGGTGGCAGGTCCAGCGGGTGGCCGACGGTGCGCTCGACCGCGGCGACCAGCGCCTCCCGCGGCAGGTCGTCGCCGGCCAGTTCGAGGGCGCGGCCGACGTAGTACCCCGGGTCGGCGAACGCCAGCGCCGCGAACTCGCCGATGTCGCGGACCGCGATCATCTGCACGTGCTGCCCCGGCGCCACCATGCGCAGGACCGAGTGGCGGCCGAGCACGCCGTACTGCGGATCGGCATGGTTCTCCATGAACATCACCGGGCGCAGGATCGTCGCCGGCAGCCCGAGCGCGGCGATGTGCCGCTCGATCTCCCCCTTGGTGTTCCAGTGCGAGACGCCGGTGTCCCGGTCCGCACCGCCGACCGAGGTGTACACCAGGTGCCCGACCCCGGCCGCCGCCGCGGCATCGGCGACCGTGACACCCATCCGCACCTCGTCCGGGTTGAAGTGCGGCGCCACGCCGGCCGGCTGGACGCTGAAGACGCCGTCGACGCCGGACATCGCGCGGTCCAGCGACGCCCGGTCGGTCAGGTCGCCGGGCACGAGCTCGGCGCCCTCCGCCGCGAGCGCCTGCGCCGCGGGGGACGAGACCGAGCGGACGAGGGCGCGCACGGGGCGGCCGGCCCGCAGCAGCGCACGGGCGGTCGCGCCGCCCTGCTGGCCGGTGGCGCCGGTGACGAGCACGGTCATGGAGTTCCTCCCGGAGAACGGATAGGCTAAGAGGAGCGGTGCTCCGATAGTTGCGGAGCGGTGCTCCACTTGTCAACCGAAGGAGAGGCATGTCCACCCGCGCCGACGCCCGGCGGAACTACGACCTGCTGCTCGCCGAGGCCCGCGCCGCGTTCGCCGAGCACGGGACCGACGCCTCCCTCCGCGACGTCGCGCGCCGCGCCGGGGTGGGCATCGGCACGCTGTACCGCCACTTCCCCACCCGCGAGGCGCTCCTCGAAGCCCTCATGCGCAGCAACTTCGACGGCCTCCGCGAGCACGCCGAGTCCCTGCTGACGGCCGACGACACCGCCGCGGCGCTGCAGGAGTGGCTCGGGCGGCTCGCGGCCGGCTCCATGGCGTACCGCGGACTCCCCGAGTCCGTCCTGGCCGCCCTCCGCGACGAGCAGTCCCAGCTCCACGAGTCGTGCGTGGCCATGCGCGAGGCGGGCGCCCGCCTGCTGCACCGCGCCCAGGCGGCCGGCCGGATCCGCGCCGAGGTCACCGCCGACGAGCTGCTCGCGCTGGTCTCGGGCCTGGCCTGGGCGAGCGAACAGGCGAGGCACCCGGCCGAGATGCTCGACCGCCTGCTCACCACCGCGATGCGCGGGCTGACCCCCTGAACAGGACCTAGCAGGCCGCGGCGCGGGAGAGGAGCAGAGACCGCTCGCGTTCGTTGCGGGTCATCGACGCCGCGCGTTCGAACTCCGCACGGGCCTCGGCCGGGCGGCCGAGCCGGAGCAGGAAGTCGGCGCGCACGCTCGGCAGCAGGTGGTAGTTGCGCAGCGTCGGCTCGTCGGCCAGCGGGTCGAGCACGGCCAGGCCGGCGGCCGGGCCGTCCGCCATCGACACGGCGACCGCCCGGTTCAGCTCCACGATGGGGGACGGCGCGATCGCGGCCAGGTCGCGGTACAGCAGGGCGATCCGCGACCAGTCCGTCTCGGCGGCGGTCCGGGCGCGCGCGTGGCACGCGGCGATCGCGGCCTGGAGCGTATAGGTCCCGCCGCCCAGGGCCTCGGCCCTGGCCAGCGCGTCGAGTCCCCGCCGGATGAGCAGCCGGTCCCAGCGGCTGCGGTCCTGCTCCAGCAGCACGATCGGCTCGCCGGACGGGTCGGTGCGGGCGGCGCTGCGGGACGCCTGGATCTCCAGCAGCGCGACCAGGCCGTGGACCTCGGCCTCGGCCGGCATGAGGCCGGCCAGCACGCGGCCGACCCGCATCGCCTCCTCGCAGAGGGCGGGGCGCATCCAGTCGTCGCCGGCCGTCGCGGAGTACCCCTCGTTGAAGATCAGGTAGATGACCTCCAGCACGGAGGCGAGGCGGGCGGCCCGGTCGGCGCCGACCGGCAGCTCGAACGGCACGTGCGCGTCGGCGAGGGTCTTCTTCGCGCGGCTGATCCGCTGGCCGACGGTCGCGTCCGGTACCAGGAAGGCCCGGGCGATCTCGACCGTCGACAGGCCGCCGAGCATACGCAGGGTCAGCGCCACCCGGGCCTCCGGCGACAGCACCGGGTGGCAGGCCGTGAAGATGAGCCGCAGCAGGTCGTCCTCGATCGGCTCCTCCTCGAGGACCGCGTCGAAGTCGGACGTGTCGGCCTCCGCGGGGTGCACCAGCTCGGGCAGGTTGCGCTCGAAGCGCTCACGCCGGCGGATCTGGTCGATGGCCCGCCGCTTGGCCGTGGTCATGAGCCAGGCGCCGGGGTTGCGCGGCACGCCCTCGGCCGGCCACTGCTCCAGCGCCGCGACGAGCGCGTCCTGCGCCAGTTCCTCGGCCAGCCCGACGTCGCCGACGAGGCGGGCCAGGCCGGCGATGACCCGGCCCGCCTCGATCCGCCAGACGGCCTCGACCGCTTGCTTGGGATCCACGATCCCAAACATTAGGTCACTCGAACTCGGAGACCCGCCGAACCTCGACCGCCACCTCGTCGAAGAGCGCGGCGAACCGGCGGCCCCACTCGACCGCCTCGGCCTCGTCGCGCACCTGGAGGATGCCGAAGCCGCCGATGACCTCCTTCGCCTCGGCGAACGGCCCGTCGACCACCGTGGTCTGGCCGTTCTTCACGGTGATCGTCTGCGCGCCGGCCGACGGGTGCGTGAGGCCCTCGGCGGCCAGCAGCACGCCCGCCTTGCCGACCTCCTCCATGAACGCGCCCATCTTCGCCATGAACTCCGGGTCCGGCTGCCAGGCGGCGGCGTTGGTCTGGTCGAGGCGGTGCATGAGCATGTAACGCATTTTCGTCTCCTCTGTCTCGTGACTACCTTTTCACCGACGCGTCGAACGACGCCCGCCGCCTTCGACACCGACGGGGAACTTTTTTCCGATGAGATTGCTGTTTGCGTTCGCCGGGGGAAACGGGCACTTCCAGCCGCTGGTCCCGCTCGCCCGCGCCGCCGTGGCCGCGGGGCACACCGTGGCCGTCACCGGCCAGCCGGCGCTCACCCCGCAGTTGGAGCGGGCCGGCTTCGCGGCCCTGCCGTCCGGGCGGCTGTCCACCATGAGCGACGCGCGGACGCCGCTCACCCGGGTCGACCTGGACCGCGAGGACCGCGACTTCCGGGACGGCTTCGCCGGCTCGCTCGCGGCCGACCGCGCCCCGGCCGTCCGCGAGGTGGCCCGCGACTGGCGGCCGGACGTCATCGTGTGCGACGAGACGGACTTCGGCTCGATGATCGCCGCCGAGACCCTGGGCATCCCGCACGCCTCGGTGCTGGTGCTCGCCGCCGGCACGTTCGGCCGCCCGGACGGCCTGGCCGACCGGCTCGACGAGGTCCGGGCCCGGCACGGCCTCGCCCCCGACCCGGGCCTGGCGATGCTGGACCGCCACCTGGTGATCTCGCCGGTACCGCCGTCGTTCCGCGCGGTGCCGCTGCCGCCCACCGGCCGCCTGATGCAGCCGGCGGCACCCGTCCCGTCCGGCCGGAGCAGCACCGTCTACTTCACGCTCGGCACGATCTTCAACACGGAGTCGGGCGACCTCTTCGCCCGGGTCGTCGCCGGCCTGCGCGAAGTGGCGGAAGACCTGGTCGTCACCGTCGGCGACAGCATCGACCCGGCCGAGCTCGGCCCGCAGCCGCCGCACGTGCGCGTCGAGCGATACGTGCCCCAGGCCGAGCTGCTGCCGTCCTGCGCCGCGGTCGTCTCGCACGCCGGCTCGGGCAGCGTGCTCGGCGCGCTCGCCCACGGCCTGCCGATGGTCCTGCTGCCGATGGGGGCCGACCAGCCGGCGAACGCCGCCCGCTGCGCCGAGCTCGGCCTAGGTGTGGCCCTCGACGCCGTCGACACCACGCCCGAGCAGGCCCGCGACGCGCTCGCGACGGTCCTCACCGACCCGTCGTACCGCGCCGCCGCGACCCGCCTCCAGCAGGAGATCGGGTCGATGCCGTCACCGGCGGCCGTGGTGCCACTTCTGGAAGGCCTCTAGCTCGTCGGCGGCGTCGCCGACCTCCCGGCGGAGGGCCGGCTGGAGCCCGGGATCGGCGAGCATGGCGTTCGCGAGGTCCAGGGAGCGGGAGTCGTACTGCGGGAAGGCGGCGCGGACGACCTGCTGCCCGGCGAACGCGTAGCGACGACCGAACATCGCCGCCGCGTCGGCGAAGTAGCGCTCGACGTAGGCGTCGGTCACCGCCTCCTGGCCCGGCTGCCAGAAGTTCGCCGCCGTCGCCAGCGCGATGCGGGGCCGCTCGTCGGCGACGACGATCTTCCACGCGCGCGCCTTGGCCTCGGCCGTCGGCAGGGCGGCCCGGCAGGCCGCGGCCCGCTCGGCGCCGGCCGCGCTCGGGTCGCGCGCCTCCTCGGCCGCGATCTCGTCCTCGCCGACGGCGCCGAGCGCGGCCAGCCGCAGCAGCAGCGACCAGCGCAGCCCGGCGTCGACGGTCAGCCCGTCGGGGACGGCGCCGTCCCCGTTGCGGTTGAAGCCGGGGCGTCCGCCGCCCAGCCAGGCCTGCAGCAGGCCGGCCTCGTCCGGCCCGGCCACGGTCACCAGCGCGCGGGCCATGGCGAGCTGCCGCCCGCTGCCCGGCGCGGCCGCGGCGAGCGCCGTCGCGCACACCTCGGCCAGCGGCCCGAACGGGACCAGCCCGCGGCGGGCCAGCGCGTCGCGGGCGAACGACAGCACCTCGTCGAACACGCCCTCCTCGCGCTCGCCGGGCAGGGCCGCGCCGACCAGGGTGAGGAAGTCGGCCGGCGGCAGCAGCCCGTCGCGCACGGCGTCGACCACCGCGGCCCAGATCACGGCCCGGGCCAGCGGCTCGTCGAGGTCGGGCAGGACGGCCGGCAGCGCGGCCAGCCCGGCGTCGTCGAGGCGCACCTTCGCATACGTCGCGTCGCCGTCGTTGAGCAGGAGCACGGTGCCGTTGGGCAGCCCCGCGAACCCGTCCACGACCGTCGCGCCGCCGTCGAGGGTGCACGGCACCCGCCGTACCGAACCGTCTGAAGCGTAGGCAGCGATCGTCATCCGGTGCGGCCGGAGCGGCCGGCCCGACTGCTCGACCGTGAGCGACTCGATCGTGCCGTCGGCGGCGCGGGTCACCACGGGTCGCAGGGTGTTGGCGCCGGTGCTGCGCAGCCACAGCTCGGCCCAGCCGGTGAGGTCACGGCCGGCCGTCTTGCCGAGGACGGCGAGGAAGTCGGCGAGTGCCGCATTGCCGAAGCGGAAGATGTGGAAGTACTGCTGAAGCCCGGCGAAGAACGCGTCCTCACCGAGGAACTCGGCCAGCTGTCGCAGGGCGGCGGCGCCCTTCGCGTACGAGATCCCGTCGAAGTTCAGCATCGCCAGCGCGGTGTCGGTGACGTCGTCCGGCGCGACCGGGTGCGTCGACGGCCGCTGGTCGGCGAGGTGCCCCCAGCGCTCCCGCCAGATCGCGAAGTCGGCGAGCGCGGCCGAGTGCCGCTGCGTCTCGGCGGCGACCCGCCAGCCGAGGTACTCGGCGAACGCCTCGTTGAGCCAGATGTCGTCCCACCACCGCAGCGTGACCAGGTCCCCGAACCACATGTGGGCCATCTCGTGCATCATGACGACGTACCGCCGGCGCCGCTCGCTCCCGGTGGCCACCGTCCGGAAGAGAAACTCCTCGCGGAAGTTGACGAGCCCCGGATTCTCGACCGCGCCACCGGCGAGCTCGGGCACGAACGCCTGGTCGTACTTCTCGAACGGGTACCGGACCTGGAAGAGCTCGTGGTACCGGTCGAAGGCCGCCGCGGTGGCCGCGAACAGCTCACCGGCGTCGGCGTCGAGGTGCTCCGCGAGCGACCGCCGGCAGACCAGCCCGAGCGGAATCCCGTCGTGCTCGCCGGTCCTGACGTGCCATGGCCCGGCGAGGATGCTGAACAGGTAGGTCGACAGCGGCGGCGTGGCGTCGAACTCCCACTGCCCGTCCCCGACGGCCCGCCCGGGCGCGTTCCCGCGCACCGTCCACCCGTCGGGCGCCGTCACGCGGAGGGTGATGGGCGCCTTGAGGTCGGGCTGGTCGAAGCAGGCGAAAATCTGCTGAGCGTGGTCGAGCGGCGCCTGCCCGTAGAGGTAGACGCTGCCGTCCTCCGGATCGACGAACCGATGCAGCCCGTCCCCGCTGTGCGAGTAGGGCGCCACCGCGACGACCTCGAGCCGGTTGACCGCGGCGAGGTTGTCGAGCGGCACCCGGTTGTCGACGCGGCTGCGCGGGTCGACCTCGGCACCGTTGAGCAGGACAAGCTGGAGGCTCCCGCCTCTGAACTCGATGAAGGTGCCACTCCCGGGCTCGAGACAGGCAAACTCGACAACGGTCCGCGAGCGGTACTCGGCGTCCCCGGTGAGATCGAGCTCGACAAGGTACGCATCGACGCGCAGCAGCGAAGCACGCAGCTCCGCCTCGACCCGGGTGAGGCTGACCATGATCGAACGCTACCCCGCCCGCCGGCCCGCCTGACTGGTGGAGGGGTGCGGCGGGCCGTTCCACCCCTGGAAGACGGCCCGCCGCACGCTACCCACAAGCACGGGTGGGCCGGCACCGTGGTTCGGTGCCGGCCCTGTCAGGTACGCGTCAGATCGGCCTCAGCACTTGCCGAGGTCCTCCCAGTTCGCCGTCCAGCCGGGTTCGGAGCCCTGGGTCCACCACTTGGCTCGCCACAGGTGCTTGCCCTGGCCCGACGCCGGGCCGTTCGGGTCGCCGTACTTGCTCTTCTCGTGCTTCACCGTCTGGCCCGTCGTGTACACGGCGCTGATCGACCACTCCGGAGCCGCGTTGCAGTTCGTGGCCGGCGGGGTCGAGGTCGACGGAGACGGCGAGGGCGACTGCGAGCTGGACGGGGACGTCGACGGGGTCGGCGAGCCCGACGGGGTCACGCACGGGCCCGACGCGTCGACCGTGTCCACGAAGGTCGAGCCCGACGAACGGTACGCCGCCGTCTGGGCCGTCACCTGGGACGGGGTCAGGACCTGGTTCTTGGCGTGCAGGACCCAGTCCACCTGCTCGATGTACGTCGACAGGCCGCCCGTGTGGGCCGCCGTGTCGATGAACCACAGGTTCCAGTTGATCGTCATCGTCTGGCGCGGGTAGTACTTGCCCGAGTGATCGCCCATCTGGACGCCGTCGATGTAGTAGATGACGTGGCCGTTCGCGACCGTCACCACCAGGTCGTGCCAGCCGTCGAAGCTCCGGCGCTGCTCCGAGTGGACGTTGTCCGCGAACCAGGGCTCGTTGCGGTAGGTGTACCACGTCGTCTGGTAGTTGATCGGGCCCGTCTCGCCCCACCCGCCGTTCGGCAGGTACTCCGAGATGTCCAGCTCGCTGTACGTCGGGTCGAGGTCGCCGTTCAGCGGGCTGATGGTGAAGAACGTCTCGTTGATGTGGTCGCCGTCGTTGCCGGAGACCGGGGTGTCGGTGAAGCGCACGCGACTGGCGTACGTGCCCTCGAAGTACCGCTTCTGCGCCGAGTACAGCTCGGCCTGGTTGGTGCCGCCGCCCGTTCCGTCGGTCGACGCGGTCAGCTGCATGACCTTCTGCCCGCCCGAGGTCGGGAACGAGACGCTGTTCGCCGACCAGGTGGCGCCGGACACGCCCGGGCCGCCGGAGTAGGTGCGCGGGACCCAGCCGTGGCTGGTGAGCAGGCTGTCGCTCGACGAGCTGTAGTTGAAGTCGTCGAACAGGTAGCCGCAGTTGGTGGCGGCACTGGCCGTGCCGACAGTGGCGGCGGTGACGGCGACGGCACCGATCGCGCCGAGCACGGCGACGCCCGAGAGCACCGCCAAAGATCGACGTTTGCCGATTTTCATGAGTAGAGTCCTCCTGTTGCAGAGGGGATGGAGGGGGACTTACTTGACCGCGCCGGCGGTCATACCGGCGCGGATGTGCCGTTGGAACGCGACGTAGGCGATGAGCACCGGCAGCATGGCGATGGTCAGGCCGGCGAACAGTCCGCTCCAGTCGCTGCGATAGCCCTGGCTGACCGACAGGTTGGCCAAACCCTGGACCAGGACGTACCGATCTGGGTCGGTGTTGAGGACCATGGGGAGCAGGTACTGGTTCCACAACCCGAGGAAATTGAAGATGCCGACGGCGACCAGCCCGGGGCGGGCCATCGGCAGCATGACGCGGAAGAAGACCGCGCCGTGCGAGCAGCCGTCGAGGAACGCCGCCTCGGCCACCTCGCTGGGCAGCGTGCGGAAGAACGAGTGCAGGAAGAACACCGTGAACGGCACGGCGTAGGCCGCGTACACCAGGATCAGCCCCTGGTAGGTGTCGAGCAGGCCGAGCTGCCGCACCACGAAGAACAGGGGCACCAGCGCGAGGAACACCGGGAAGAACATCGCGGAGACGAACACGTAGTAGATCAGGCGGTTGCCCAGGAACTCGTACCGCGCCAGCGCATACGCCACCAGCGAGCCGAGCAGCATGGTGAGTACCAGCGCCCCGCCGACGACGATGAGGCTGTTGAGCAGGTACCGCCCGATGTTCGCCTCGCCCCAGGCCCGCGCCCAGTTGCCGAACTGCGGATCCGTGGGCAGCGACCACGGGTCGGTGAGGATCTGCTGGTCGGTCTTGAACGAGCTGAGGACCGCCCAGAGCAGTGGGAACGCGGTCACGACGCCCCAGCAGAGCATCGCGACGTGTGGCAGTGCACGCCTCATGCCAGCTCGATCCTCTCCTTGCGACCGGCCCGCAGCGCCAGGACCGCGAGGGTCAGCGCCGCGAAGAACAGTGCGACACCCATCGCCGAGGCGTAGCCGAACTTGCCGAACGTGAAGGCGGTGCGCCACAGGGTCAGGCCCATCACCTCGGTCGCGCCGTCCGGCCCGCCCGGGCCGACGGTCATGATCTGCGCGACCGCGAAGCCGTCGAGCGCACCGATGCCGAGGTACACGAACGCCACCTGCACGGTGTCGCGCACCAGCGGCAGGGTGACCCGCCGGAACATGGCCCAGTTGTTCGCCCCGTCCAGCAGCGCGGCCTCGTACAGCTCCCGGGGGATGGCGTCGATCGCGGCGCTGAACAGCACCATGTAGAAGCCGACCGACGACCAGACCAGCACCGCCATCACCGCCGGCAGGGCCAGCGAGGGCTCGGCCAGCCAGCTGCGGGCCAGCCCGTCGAGGCCGACGGCCCGCAGCGCCCCGTTGAGCAGGCCGGTGTTCGGGTTGTACACGAACATCCACAGCACCGCGATCATGACGAGCGACAGCAGCTGCGGGAAGAAGTACACGATCTGGTACCCCTTCGCGCCGGCGATCGGGCGCCGGCCGTCCTTGCCGCCGAGGTGCAGCATGCTCGCCAGGAACAGGCCCAGGGCGATGGTCACCAGCGGTACCACCGCGAGCATCACGGCGTTGTTGCGCACCGCGTCGAGGAACAGCGAGTCGCCGCCGAGGCGGGCGAAGTTGCCCGCCCCGACGAAGTTCGCCTCGCCGGCCACCCCGGTCCAGTCGGTGAGCGACAGGTAGAACGCCTGCGCGTACGGGGACAGCACGAAGACGCCGTGCAGCACCAGTGCGGGCAGCAGCGCACCGACCAGGAACCGGAACCGACCGTGCTTCATCAGCGGGTGTACTTCTTGACGCTGGAGTCCTTCGCGACCGCGTCGGCCGCCTTCTGGACGCGGTCGGCCCACTCCGCGGCCGTCGCGCGCTTGTTGATGAGCTCACCGGTCGCGTCGTCGACCGCCTTGGCCAGCGGCGCGTACCAGGTGCGGAAGCGGTAGGTGAAGGCGTCCCTGCCGGCCGCCGTCACCGCGTCGCGGACCGAGCCGAGCCCGCTGGACAGGGTCAGGCCGTCGGTGGCGCCGGCGACCGCGGGCAGCGTGCCGGCGGTCTCGGCGAACGAGCGTGCGGACTGCTTCGAGAAGAGGATCCGGAGGTACTCCTGGCCACCGGCGACGTTCTTGGCCTTCGCGGGGACGATGAACGACTCGCTGCTCGTCGCCTGCACCCCCGCGCCCGAGAGCTTGTCACCGCTCGTCCGGCTCGGCACGGCGCCCATCACCATGTCGAAGCCCTTGGGGGTGACGTCCTTCTGCTCGCTCTCCAGCCACGAGCCGCACGGGATGAACGCGGCCTTGCCCTGGCACCAGGCGGCCTGCGACTCGGTGTGGGAGAGCGCCTCGGAGCCGGCCATGATGTACCCCTTGGCGGCCAGCTCGGCGAACGCCTCGGCGGCGGCCTTGAGCCCGTCGGCCTTCCAGGCGTTGGGCTCCAGGTTGTCGACCGCCTTCACCAGGTCCATGCCGCCGGTCTTGGCCGCCATGGTGAGCAGCGGGTCGTTCATGTACTCCGGGTACTTGCCCTGGTAGGTCCACGGCGCGATGCCGGCGCCCTTGATGGTCGCGCAGAGGGCGAGCATCTCGTCCCAGGTCTTCGGGTAGGTCCAGCCCTTGCCCGCGAAGAGCGACTTGGAGTACCACACCCCCCACACCGTGTAGGTGAAGTTGAGCGTCAGGACCTGCTTGTCGAACGTGCCGTCCTCGACGACGCCCGGCAGCAGCGTGTCGCGCACCTTGGTGTTCGGGTCGTCGAACGACGGGGCGTCGAGGAGCTCGGCGAGGTCGGCAAGCTGCTTCGCGCCCACCAGCGTGGCCAGGTCGAGCCGGCCTGCGCCGGTGTTGTCGACCACGTCCGGCGGGGTGTTGGCGACGAACCGCGGCTGCAGCGCCTCGCCGACCTTCTGGATGCCCTTGTGGTCGATCGTCGCCTTCGGGTACCGCTGCTTGTAGAGGTCCTCGGCCTTCCTGGCGTAGTCGTCACCGTAGCCGCCCTTGAAGATGACCACCTCCAGCGGCGCGTCCTCCTTGACGCCGAGCGGGTTCTGCGAGCTTTTCGCGCCAGTAGGCGAAGAGGGTTGGTCGTCATTGCCGCTGGTGACGCAGGCGCTCAGCAGGGGCGTCGTGGCCAGCGCTTTGAGGATGGTGCGCCGTCTGGGATAGGTTTTCGCTGAGGGTGAGGGGTTCATGAGTGGCCTTCTCTCCTTATGCGGTACGCCGGATGCGCCCGGCGTACCGCGCTTCGAGTGCTGCGTTGTGCTCCCGCCCGCCAGGGACGTTGTCGGACAGGTAGACCGGCGGCGGGTCCCCGGCGGCCAGCAGGCGCGCCACCACCTCGGTGACGATCTGCTGGGCCAGCAGGGCCGCGGTGATCGAGGAGACGGCCCCGACGGCGCCGCCGCCGGGCAGGGGCAGCGACGCGTCGCCGTACGGGGCGCCGTTGTCCAGCACCACGTCGGCGAGGTCGCCGAGCTTGAGCCCGCTCGCGTGCCGCGACTCCACGCGCGAGGAGTGCTCCAGCGAGGTGATCGCCACCAGCGCGTGCCCGCGCTGCTTCACCAGCTGGGCCATCTCGACCACGGCGCCGTTGACGCCGGAGTTGGACGCGATGACGAACGTGTCGTCGGGCTTGATCGGGGCGAGGTCGTAGAGCTTGTGGGCGACGGCCGGGGTGCGCTCCAGCTGCGGGTCGGCCAGGGCGCTGAGCGGCTCCCCGCCGTACAACACGATGTCCCTCAGTGCGATGCGGTTCGTCGGGACCAGGCCACCGGCCCGCCCGGCGATCTCCATGGCGAGCGCCTCGGAGTGCCCGCAGCCGAACGCCTGGATCACCCCGCCCGCCTGGATCGTCGCGGTGAGCAGGTCGGCGGCGTGGGCCACCCGATCGCCCTGGGTGGTGCCCACGCGCTCGATCGCGGCGCGGATCACCTCGACATAGTCGGCACTTCTGATGGTCACAGCGGCTTTTCCCTCCGTGGTCGCTTGCGGGTGTTGGTCGTGTCGGGCAGCCGGTGCGCGTCGACGGCGCGCACCGTCAGCTCCAGGGCCTCGGCGGTGCGCTCATAGGTGCGCTGCGCCACCGCGACGTAGATGAGGTCCAGGACCAGCAGTTGCGAGTGCAGCGCGGACAGTGCCGCGACCCGGAAGGTGGTCTCGTGGACCGACGTGGTGAAGACGACGTCGGCCACCTCGGCCAGCGGCGATCGCCCGAACGACGTCACCGCAACCGTCAGCGCCCCGTGGTCCGCGGCCTCGGCGAGGGTTTCGATCGCCTCGCGCGTGCGGCCCGAGTGCGAGAGGCCGATGGCCACGTCGCCCGGGCCCAGCAGGGCCGCGTTGGTCAGTGCCGTGTGGGTGTCCGAGCGGTACCACACCGGCACGCGAATCCGCTCGAGCCGGAACGCCATCTCCCGCCCGGCGGTGCCGCTCGAACCGAGCCCGAAGATCTCGACCCGGCCGGCCTCGGCGATGGCCGCGGCGACCCGCTCGACGGCCGCGACGTCGAGCCCGGCGGCGGTCGCCTGGATGGCCCGGGTGTCGGCGGCGGTGATCACGCCGAGCACCCCGTCGAGCGGGTCGTCGGGCGCGATGTCGCCGCTGATGTCGGTCTCCCAGCGGGCCTGCTCGGCGCGGCCGGTCTCGGTCGCGATGGCGACCCGCAGGTTGGCGTACCCCTTGAAGCCCAGCGTCCGGCTGAACCGCGTGACGGTGGCCGTCGACGTCCCCGACCGCTCGGCCAGGTCGACGATGCTGGCGTGCGCCGCGGTCTCCGGATCGCTGAGGATCGTCTCGGCGATGCGGGCCAGCGCCTCCGGCATGGTCGGCCCCTCGATGCGCAGCCGCCCGAGCAGCCCGCCACTCTCACCCGTCACAACGGTCATCCTTTTCATCGACTAGCTATGGCGATGAAAATTACGACCACTTCAACTTCTAGTCAACAAGCATTTTCTATGGTTCGATCCTCGCCATGGATCTCGTGCTGGGGGTCGATGCCGGCGGAACCGCGTCGAAGGCCGTGGTCAGCGACCTGTCGGGGGTCGTCCGCGGTCGCGGCGCCGCCGGCCCGGGCAATCCCTCGGCCACGGGTACTGCGGCCGCCACCGCTGTCGGGTCGGCGGTGCGGTCGGCGCTCGGCGCCTTCGACCCAGGGTCGGTGGTGGCGGGCGTGGTGGGGCTCGCCGGGGTCAGCGCGACCGCTGATCCCGGCGTCGCCGCCGCGTTCGACCGCTCGTGGACGGCGCTGGGCCTGACCTGCGAGATCACGCTCGTCGGCGACGCGGTGACGGCGTTCGCGGCGGGCGGCCGGTGGTCCTCCGGGGCCGTGCTCGTCAGCGGTACCGGGGCGGTCGCGGCGCTGGTCGACGAGCTTTCGGTGGTCCGCGCCGCCGACGGCCTGGGCTGGCTGCTGGGCGACGAGGGCTCGGGGATGTGGCTGGGCCTGCAGGCGGTGCGGTTCGCGGCCCGGTTCTGGACGGCCGGCGGGGCGCTGGTGGCCGAGGTGGCCGCGCACGCCGGCGTTGCTTCCGCGGACGACCTGGTCCACTGGGCCGGGCGGCTGCCGTTCGGCTCGTTCGCGTCGCTGGCGCCGGTGGTGTGCGCGCTCGCCGACTCGGGTGAGCCGACCGCGCTTCGCCTGGTGGCCTCCGCCGCGGATCGGCTGATGGCGACACTGGACGAGCTTTCGGCGCCCTCGGCGCCCGTCGTGCTGGCGGGCAGCCTGCTCGCCAACGACACCCCGGTGCGGCGCGGGGTGCTGTCGCGGCTGGCGGACCGCGGCATCGAGCCCGGGACGGCGATCGACCCGGTCCTGGGCGCGCTCCGCCTGGCTTCCTACCGGGCGCGCGCCTGACCGGCGAGTTGACCGTGGCGATTTCCACGGTCAACTCGTGGGGTCAGGCCCGCGCGGCCGCGGCCAGGGCCGCGAACTCCTCCTGGCCGTAGGCGGTGCCGGCGATGCCCCAGCCGCCCTCGGCCGCCTCGGTGAGCAGGACCCACGTGCGGGCCGCCTGGGACGGGTCGCCGGCCAGGTCGGCGACGATGGCCGTCACCTCCTTGACCAGCGAACGCTGACCCGCGCGGTCGAGGACGCCGGGCGGGGTCAGGACCTGCACCCGCACCGTCCGCGCGCCGTCCGTCGCCGCGGTGTGGACGGCCGCGGGCGGGAGGCGGTGGAGGTACGCGCCGGTGTTGTGCAGGTGGGCCGGGCCCGGCTCGGCGACGCCCTCGGCGCGCAGCAGCGCGGCGGTCAGGCGGGCCGCGAGCGGCCGGTCGGCATCGGCCGGGAACAGGTCGGCAGGCGCGTAGACGTCGATCATGGGCATGACGAGACCACCCTTCGTGGGACTATGCTGGTCGTCATAGAACGTAGATTATGCCGGTCGTCATAGTCAAGGAGTCGCAGGTGGCACGGGATGTGCGCGGGAAGATGGTGGAGGGCGCGGCCGTGCTGCTGGCCAAGCACGGCCTGCAGGCGACCTCGTTCTCGGAGGTGCTGAAGGCGACCGGCGCGCCGCGGGGATCGATCTACCACCACTTCCCCGACGGGAAGGACCAGCTCGTCGGGTCGGCACTCGACCTGGTGTCCGGGCGGATGCTGCGGCTGCTGGAGCAGCAGGCCGGGAAGAGCGCCGAGGAGGTCACGGCGCACGTGCTCGACATGTGGCGTTACGTGCTGGAACGCTCGAACTTCGGCGCGGGGTGCGCGGTCCTCGCCGTCACGGTGGCGGCGGACTCGAAGGAGCTGCTCGATCAGGCGGCGGCGGTCTTCCGGACGTGGCGGGAGCGGCTCGCGGCCCTGTACGGCGCCGCCGGCTGGCCACGGGAGCGCGCGGAACGGTTCGCGGCGACGGTCATCGCCTCCTCGGAGGGGGCGGTGGTGATGAGCCGGGCCGAGCAGAGCATCGAGCCGTTCGACCTGGTGGCGGCGGATCTTCTTGAGCAGTCCCGGCGGGCGTGAGCAAGGGGCGGATACCGTGGCGAAGATGCGGGATCATCGACGTCTTGACTAGTCTTGAACAGCATGAAACGGGGACTGGTCGGATTCGTGGTGTTGCTCCTTGCCGCGTGCTCCACGAACACACCCGTCGACCCGCCCGACCCGGGTCCGCAGCCCGGCAACCACCGCATCAAGGTCACCGTCGGTGACACCGAGCGCGAGTATCTCCTCCACGTCCCGGAGCGGTGGAAGCCCACCAGCGCCGCCCCGGCCGTCATCGCGCTGCACTACCGCCCGGGCAGCGCCCAGGCGATGCAGAAGCTCACCGGGTTCGACGCGCGGGCCGACCGCGACACGATCCTGGTCGCCTACCCCGAGGGCGTCGGCGGGCAGTTCAACGCGTTCGGCTGCTGCGGCATGCAGGACGACGTCGCGTTCGTGAAGGCGGTCGCGGCCCAGCTCGTCGCCGACTGGAAGGCCGACTCCCGGCGGCTGTTCCTGGCCGGCGTGTCCAACGGCGGCGACCTGGCCTTCCGCGCCGCCGTCGAGGCGTCCGGCACGTTCGCCGCGATCGGCGTGGTGAGCGGCGGCTTCTACGGCACGCGGACCGAGGCCGCCGACTACAAGCCGGCGAGCCGGGTCGACGTGATCACCCTCATCGGCGCGGCCGACCCGCAGGCCGAGACCTTCCGCCAGGGCATCACCGCCTGGCGCGAGCGGCTCGGCTGCACGCCGGCGGCGGACCCGAAGCCCGACGAGCAGTCCGGCAAGACGCTGACCCGCTGCCCCGACGGCTCGCGCGCCGACTCGTACGTCGTCAAGAACGGCGGCCACGCCTGGTTCGGCGCGACGACCGGCGAGCTCGCCGATACCAAGACGACCACGAACGCCTCCGACGTCCTGTGGACGTTCTTCAAGGAACGCACGCCGCAGTAGGGTACGGCGTGAAGTCCCTGCTGGAGCACCTCGAAGGACTGCCCGCGAGCCGGCTGGCCCGGCTCGCCGGGCTGTACGAACTGGAGCGGGCCGAGCCGGGCTGGCTCGCCGGGCGGCTCGTGGAGTTCGACTCGATCGTGCGGGCGCTCACCGTGCAGCCGCTGCCGAGCCTCCAGGTCGCCGAGGTGCTCGCGCTGCGCGCGGCCGGCACCCGGCGGCGCGACCTGGCGGCCGCGCTCGGGGTCGTTTCGGCCGACGCCGGGCTCGACGCCGCCCTCGCGGCGCTGGAGGAGTGGGGGCTGATCTGGCCCGACGACGGCGACTGGCTGCGCTGCGTCCCGCTGTACGAGGTGATCGCCGGCGGCTTCGGCTTCGCGCCGTCGGTGGTGACCGGCCTGGGTGCGGTGCCGACCGGGCACCTGCAGCGGATCGCGTACGAGCTGGGCGCACCTGGAGGGCGGACGCAGCGGGAGCTGGTGACCGGCATCGCCGCCGCGCTCGCCGACGCCGACGTGGTCCGGGCCCAGTTCGCGGAGGCGCCGGAGGAGGCCCGCGAGCTGCTGCGCGACCTGTCCGGCACGGACCCGTACTGGTACGACCCGCGGCACATGGCCGCGCTGCGCAACGGGCGGCGCACCCCGCTGCGCTGGGCGGTCGACCACGGCCTGGTCGCCTGGAACCCGATCGCGGGCGGCGCGGCGATGCTGCCCAGCGAGGTCGGCGTGGTGCTGCGCGAGGACTTCACCGCGCCGTTCGACCCCGCGCCGCCGCTGCTGGCGCCGGTCGAGGTGAGCACCGGGATGGTCGAGCGCGACGGGGCGGCTGCCGCGCGGGCGGCGCTCGCCGCGATCACGGCGGTGCTCGAGGAGTGCGGCCGCACGCCGGTGCCGATGCTCAAGAACGGCGGCGTGGGCGTCCGCGAGCTGCGCCGGCTGGCCAAGACGATCGGCGGCACCGACCTCGAGCTGCGGCTGTGGCTGACGCTCGCCGGGCTGAGCGGGCTCCTGGGACTGGCCGGGGACCGGGTCGCCCCGAGCCCGGAGTTCGACGTCTGGCTGAAGCTCGAGCCGGCGCTGCAGTACCGCAGCATCCTCGACTGCTGGTTCGGCATGCATGCCGCTCCCCTGCTGGCCACGGACACGCCGGCGCTCGTGCGCAGTCAGCGCGAGGAGGGAGCGGCGCTCGCCCGGCACGCCGTCGTGGGGCTGCTCGGCAGCCTGCCCGACGGGCTGGGGGTGGCGAGCGCCGACGTCATCGGCGCGTTCCTCATGTTCGCCCGCCCGCTGATCGTGACCGAGCCCGACCAGGCGCTCGCGACGGCGGTCACGCTCTGGCGCGAGGCCGAGCTGCTCGGGGTCGGCGCCCACCTGGCCCCGACGGCGATCTGCCGGGCGCTGCTCGCCGACCGGGGCGCCGACGGCCTCACCGAGGTGCTGGCCCGGTACCTCCCCGCCGCCGAGCGGACCGTGGTCCTGCAGGGCGACCTCACCGCGGTCGCGACCGGCACGCCGTCGGCCGGGCTGACCGAGTTCCTCGACCTGGCCGCCGACCGCGAGTCCCGCGGCGGGGCGTCGACGTGGCGCTTCTCGGCCGCCTCGGTCCGCCGGGCGTTCGACGCCGGTCGATCAGCCGACGAGCTGCTGGCGGCGCTGGAGGAGGCGGCGACGGGCGGGCGGGTGCCGCAGCCGCTGCGGTACCTCGTAAGCGACGTGGCCCGCCGGCACGGCGGCGTGCGCGTGCGCGCCGTCGGCTGCGTCATCCACAGCGAGGACGCGACCCTGCTGGACGAGATCCTGCGGGTCAGGAGCCTCGCGCGGCTCGAGCTGCGGGCGCTCGCGCCCACGGTACTGACCAGCGCGCTGCCACCCGACGAGACGCTCGTGGCCCTACGCGCGGCCGGCTATGCCCCCGCTCGGGAACACCCGGATGGATCGATCGCGGTGGAACTGGTGACGCGCTTCCGGGCCGCTCCGGAATGAGGACAGCACCTGTCCGGATCCCTCCGTAGCGTCCATTCCGTGAAGCTCACCATGCGCCGGCTCAACCGGACCTACCTGCGGCGGCAGCTCCTGCTGGAGTCCGACCGCCGCCCGATCGAGGACGTCGTCGCGCACCTCGTGGCCGTGCAGGCCCAGGAGGTCGACGCGCCGTACGTCGGGCTGTGGACCCGCACCGGCCTGCGCCACGAGCAGCTCAGCGCGGCGCTGGCGGACCGCCGGCTGGTGCGCGGCGGCCTGCTGCGCAGCACCCAACACATCACCACCGGCGCCGACTACCTGTGGCTCCGCGCGCTGCTCAAGGACCGGATCGGCGCCACCGGCCTGTCGATCTTCCGCAGCGAGCTCGAGGGGCTGGACCTCGCCGAGGTCGCGCGGGCCGGCCGCGAGATCCTCGGCGGCGGGTCGATGACGAGGCCGAAGCTGGCCAAGCAGCTCGCCGAGCGGTTCCCCGGGCGGCAGGGGATCACCCTGGCCTGGGTCGTCCAGCACCAGCTGGCGCTGCTGCACCCGCCGCCGACGGGCGTGTGGCGCCGGCGGGGGCACGTGTCGGTGGCGCTGGCCGAGGACTGGCTGGGCGCACCGCTCGCCGCGGCGCCGACGGTCGAGATGCTGCTCCGGCGGTACCTGCGGTCGTGCGGCCCGGCGACCCACGCCGACCTGCAGAACTGGTCCGGGCTCCGCAGGCTGCGGGCCGAGGTCGAGGCATTGCGACCGCAGCTTCGGGTGTACCACGGGGAGGACGGCCGCGAGCTGCTCGACCTGCCGGACGCGGAGCTGGCCGACGACGACGAGCCGGCGCCGGTCCGCTTCCTGCCGGAGTTCGACAACCTGGTGCTGAGCCACGCCGACCGCACCCGGATCGTGAGCGACACGGACCGCGCGCTGGTCTGCCCGGGCTACTCGATCGTCCGCCCGACGTTCCTCGTCGACGGCTTCGTGGCCGGCCTGTGGGCGATCGAACAGGGCACGGTCCGCGTCCGCCCGTTCCGCCGCCTGAGCGACGAGGACGCGGCGGCGGTCCTGACGGCGGCCGCCGACCTGCTGGAGTTCCTGCAGCTGGGCCCCGAGGCAACGGTCGAGCTGGAGCAGCCGTAGCGAGAGGGCGCTAGCATCGCGGCGGTGATGATCTCGAAGCGGGCCGTGCGCGTCGGCGGGCTCTGTGTCGCCGCGGCGGCGCTCGGGCTCGCGTTCGGGATCCGGGCCGTCAGCGGGCAGTACATCGAGTCCAGCGGGCCGCTCGCGCAGTACTCCGGGACCGCGCTCTACGCGTCCATGATCTACGGCGGGCTGCTCGTCGTCTGGCCGCGGCTCGCGCCGCTTGCCGCCGCGGCCGGGGCGCTCGCGTGGTGCTGGGGCGTCGAGCTGCTCCAGCTCACCGACCTGCCCAGGAACCTATCCGCGCACAGCCTCGCCGCGAGGCTGGCGCTCGGGGTGACGTTCGACTACGTCGATCTGCTCTGGTACCCCGTCGGGGTCGTGCCGCTCGCCCTCGCGCACCAGTGGCTGCGGCGTCGTTGAGCCGGCCACCCAGATGCCGAGCAGCGCCGGGACCAGGGCCACGGTGAACGCCGCCAGGTAACCGGCCGGGGTGTCCACCAGCAGCGCGAACAGGGAGCCGCCCACCGCCAGGACCGTCGTCGTGAGCAGCGCGTCGCCGACCTGGAGGGCCGAGCTGTTCGCGCCCTGCGTGCCCGGCGCGGACAGCGCAAGGACCAGCGACGACATCGTCGGGTAGGCCAGGCCCATGCCGAAGCCGCCGATCGACCAGCCGACCAGCACGACCGGCACGGGGACCGACGGCAGGATCAGCAGCAGCGCCGACACCACGCCGACGGCGATCGCGATCAGGCCCAGGCGCAGGCGGGCCGCCGCGGTGAGGCGCTGGGCCTGGCGGGCCTGCACCCAGGAGCCGGCCGACCAGAAGAGCGCGCCGGTGGTCAGCGTGAGGCCGGCCAGCGTCGGGCTCAGGCCGCGCTCGCGGGTCAGCAGCAGCGGGATGAACACGTCGGTCTGCACGAAGGCGGCGCCGGCCAGGCCGCGCAGCAGGACCACGCTCGGCAGGCCACGGGCGGCGGTGAACGTGCCCCGCGGGACGAGCCGCGGCGCGCAGAGGACCACGCCGGCCAGGCCGGCGCCGAGGTACAGCAGGGCCGGCAGGTCGATCCGCTGACCGCCCAGGTACAGCAGGCACAGGCTCACCGCGGCCCCCACCGCCCACGGGACGCGGCGGTTGACGGCCCCGGCCGCCGGTTCGCCGCCGATCGTGCGCACCTGCGGCCAGATCATCAGCGTCGCCGGTACCGACGCGGCGGCCACCAGCAGAAAGACCCAGCGCCAGCCGAGGTGCTCCACGATGAGGCCGGCGACCGTCGGGCCCACGACGGCGGGCAGGACCCAGGCCGCGGCGAAGGCGGAGAAGATCCGCGGGTGCTGCTCGTTCGGGTACGCACGACCGACCACCACGTAGGCCGCCACGGTGAACAGGCCGCCGCCGAAGCCCTGGACGAGCCGGCCGGCGACCAGCGTCCACATCTCCGGGGCCAGCCCGGCGACCAGCAGGCCGAGGCAGAACAGTGCCACGCCGACCAGCGTCGGGCGGGCCGGGCCCTGGCGGTCGGCCCAGCCGCCGGCGAGCACCATCGCGACGACGCTCGTCGCGAGCGGTCCCCCGAAGGTGAAGCCGTACAGCGCGAGGCCGTCGAGGGCGCGGGCGACGGTCGGCATCGCCGCCGTCACGGCGACCGCCTCGAAGGCGGCGAACGTGACCAGCGAGACCATGCCGATGGTGAGGGCGCGTCGGTTCTGCACGTCGACAGGGTGCAACCTCAACCCCTGTTCAGGTCAACTTGCCATGCCAACAGTTGTTGGCCTACAGTTGTTGGCGAACGAGCGTTGGCATAGAGGAGGAGCCATGAAGACCGTCATCGTGGGCGCCGGGCCGACCGGGCTGCTGCTCGCCGGGGACCTCGCCGCGGCCGGGGTCGACGTCACCGTGCTGGAGCGGCGGGGCGCCGAGTCGAACCTGACCCGGGCGTTCGGCGTGCACGCCCGCACGCTGGAGCACCTCGACGCGCGCGGGCTCGCGGAGGACCTGGTCGAGACCGGCGCGCAGGTGCAGAGGCTGCGGCTGTTCGAGCGAGTGCGGGTCAACCTCGGCGTCCTGCCGTCGCGTTTCCCGTTCCTGCTGATCACCCCGCAGTACAACGTGGAGAGGCTCCTGGAGGAGCGCGCCGTGAAGGCGGGGGCCCGGCTGCTGCGCGGCGTCGAGGTGACCGGCGTGCGCCAGGACGCCGGTGGGGTCGAGGTGACCACCGGCGACGGGACGTTCGCGGCCGACTACGTCGTCGGGGCCGACGGCGTGCGCAGCGTGGTCCGCTCGGCGCTGGGCGTGCCGTTCCCGGGCCGGGCGGTGCTGCGCTCGATCATGCTGGCCGACGTGCGGCTGACCGACGCGCCGGCGGACACGCTCGCCGTCAACGCGAGCGCCGAGGGGTTCGCGTTCGTGGCGCCGTTCGGCGACGGGTGGTACCGGATCTTCGCCTGGGACCGGCGTACCGACCTGCCCGACGACGCCCCGCTCACCCTCGACGAGGTCCGGGAGGTGACCCGCAAGGCGCTCGGCACCGACTTCGGGATGCACGAGGCGCGCTGGATGTCCCGGTTCCACAGCGATGAGCGCCAGGCTCCGCAGTACCGGGTGGGCCGCGCGTTCCTCGCCGGTGACGCCGCGCACGTGCACTCCCCCGCCGGCGGCCAGGGCATGAACACCGGCCTCCAGGACGCGGCGAACCTCGGCTGGAAGCTCGCCGCGACCGCGGCCGGGTGGGCGCCGGACGGCCTGCTCGACTCCTACCAGGACGAGCGGCACCCGGTCGGCTCCCTCGTCCTGCGCAGCAGCGGCGGCCTGATCCGGCTGGCCATGCTCCAGTCCCGGGCCGCCCGGGCCGGCCGCGACCTGCTCGGCGGTGCGCTGCTGCACGTGCCGACCGTCATGCGCAAGGCGGCCGGCACGGTGTCGGGCATCGGCATCGACTACCCGCACGCCCCGCGGCAGGAGGACGTCACCGTGGCGTCCGGGCAGCGGCTGTACGAGCTGCTGCGGTCCGGCCGGCACGTGCTGCTCGGCCCGGCGGAGGTGCCGCCCGGCTACGCCGACCGGCTCGTCGCCGCCGCGCACGATCACTGGGTGCTGGTGCGGCCGGATGGCCACACGGCCTGGACGGGCACCGAGCGAGACGCTCCCGTCGCGCTCCGCCGACACCTCGGCGAGCCACGGTGACATCGGCCACCTCGCCCTTGACATGGGAGCGTTGATCGATGTGTCATGCCGGTCACGGAGCGGTTCTCGTTGGGTTGCCGCCGCCAATTGGCCGACGCACGGGGACGACGGAACGCTTGCGAGACGTGCCGGGCCCCGCGCCGCCACGGGGGGCCCGGCACCCTCAGCCGTGCTTGAGCCTCGCCTTGTCGCCCTTCTTCTCGACGACCACGAACTGGCCCATCATCCCCTCGTCCTCGTGGCGCAGGACGTGGCAGTGGAACATGTAGGCCGTCGTCGGGTCGGCGTAGTCGGCGAACCGCGCGATGACCGAGTAGCGGCGGTGCGGCTCCAGGAACAGCGTGTCCTTCCAGCCGCCGAGCGGCTCCGGTGGCGCCGCGCCGTCGACCGTGAGCACCTGGAACTGCACGTCGTGGATGTGGAAGCTGTGCGGCGTGTCGTGGCCGTTGCGCACGTTCCACACCTCGGTCGTGTTCTTCACGACCACCGCCTGGACCTCGTCCATGTCCATCCGGTCGCCGTTGATCTCCCGGCCGGAGAACGTGAAGTCGCGCTCCGCCGCCGCCTGCTTCGGGTCGAGCCGCGGCGTGTCGACCAGCGCCGCCGGCAGCTCGGGGCTCTTGCGCAGGGTCTGGGCAGCGCGCAGCTGCAGCACGTCGAACGAGTCCTCGCCGCCCTGGAACTTGCGGTTGCCGAAGTCGAAGTCGGGCAGCGGCCGCTCGCTGCGCAGCGCCACGCGCTCCCCCGGCTTGAGGGCGACCACGATCTCGGCCCGCTCCCCCACCGAGAGCCGCAGGTGATCGGTCAGGTACGGCCGGGCGAGCAGGCCACCGTCGGATCCCACCATGGCGAACTGGCGGCCGCCTTCGAGCGTGAAGTTGTAGACGCGCGCCGTCGACCCGTTGAGCAGGCGCAGGCGGACGCGCTCGGTCTGCACGTCGAGGTACGGGCCCGGGGTGCCGTTGACGAGCAGCTCGTCGCCCAGCACGCCGATGTCGCTGCCGAACCGGCCGCCCATGGACAGCTGGCTGCCGTCGAACACCTTGTCCTGCACGACGACGGGCACGTCGTCGACGCCGTACTCGTGCGGCAGCTGCGCGCTGTCCGTCGCCGGGTCGTCGACGATGAACATGCCCGCCAGGCCGCGGTAGACCTGCGCCTCGGTCCGCTCGCTGGGGTGGGGGTGGTACCAGAGCGTCGCCGCCGGCTGGTCGAGCTTCCACGCCGCCTGGAACGTGCCGCCACCGGCCGCGATCGGGCGGTGCGGGCCGCCGTCGGCCTGGGCCGGCAGGTGCATGCCGTGCCAGTGCACGGTGGTCGGCTCGGCGAGGCCGTTGTGGATGTTCACCACGACCTGCTCGCCGCGCTCGGCGCGCAGCGTCGGCCCGAGGTATGCCCCGTTGTAGCCCCAGGTGCGGGTGGCGCCGTGGCCGAGGTCGCTCTCGCCGGCCTGGGCCCGGAGCTCGAAGACCCGCCGCCCCTGGCCGTCCACGGTGGACTCGGCCAGCGGCGGGATCCGCAGCGCACGGTCGAAGCTCACCTTCCCGATGGTGTTGATCGATGTCCGGCTGAGCGCCCAGGCGATCACGGCGACCCCGCCCCCGCACAGGACCAGCAGCAGGCCCAGCCCGCCGAGAAGCCACTTGCGCACGGTCGTCGTCCTTCCTCGCGTTGATAGGTAGCTCGTCTACATGTAGCCGCCCTAGCACTCGGCGCGCCAGACGCGCGCGGACAACCCGGGGAAAGGTCAGGGTCAACCCTCAGTCGCCGGATCACGGGCGTCGGCATACTGAGGCGGTGGTGATGGTTGCTGGCCCGATCGACGCGTATGTCGCCGCGCTCCGCCGCACGCTGCGCGGCCCGCGCGCGGCAAAGGCCGACCTGGTGACCGAGGCACGCGACGGCCTCGTGGACGCGGCCGAGCGCTACGAGGAGGACGGCCTCGACCGCCTCGCGGCCGAGCGCCGGGCGGTGGACGACTTCGGCGCGGTGCACGAGCTGGCCCCCGACTACCAGCGCGAGCTGGCGCTGGCCCAGGCCCGCCGCACGGCCCTGATCGTGGCCGGCGCGGTCGCCGCCCAGACCGTCATCTCGGAGATGGCCTGGCGCAGCGCCTCGACCGGCTGGTCGTGGGAGCCGGACCGCTTCTACGCGGTGCTGGCCAACACGGTCGACTACGCGAGCTACGTGGTCTTCGCCGGCGCCCTGGTGACGGCGCTGGTCTGCGGCATCGGCACGCGGTTCGTCACGGTGGGCCGCCGGTTCGCCCGCGCGACGGGCATCGCGGCCCTGGCCACGGTGGCGTTCTTCGTGACGGGCGGCGCGCTGCTGTCGGCCCTCAGCCCGACCTGGGACACCTCTGTGGTGACGCCCGGCTCACCGCTGCAACTGGTGTCGAACGGCCTGGCCCTGGCCCTGCCGGGCTGCATGATCTTCTCCGGCCTGCGCAGCATCCGCGCGGCCGCCACGGCCCGCGCCTGACGCCCCGTCAGGACAGAAACAGGGCCGATATCTTCGGCAGGTGCTTGCGGACGGCCTCGTCGTCCTCGTCGTCCCAGTCGTCCGCCGCCAGCGGGGCCACCTGCCCGGTGCGGGCGCGCAGGAGCATCGGGTAGTCGTCCTCCTCGCCGTACAGCTCCTCGGCCAGATCCTCGACCTCGCGCGGGGCCAGCTCGTGGGCCGGCAGCCCGCCCGCCGCCACCGCGCGCACGACCGGGTCGTCCGCCAGGGCGTCGGGGTCGGCCACGGCGCGCTCGTAGACGTCGCGGCCGCGGGCGATCAGGCCGTCGACGAACGCGTCGGCGAAGCGGGCCACGATCCGTCCCGTGGCCCACATCGCCGGCGAGTTGGCCCGGGCCTGGAGCTCGGTGCGGCGGGCGTCGAAGTCGAGCAGTTCGCTCTTGTCGAGGGTGGCCAGGCGCATCCGCAGCGCGGCGGTGAAGCGCTCCGCGAAGCCCGGCGTGACCCGGTCGCCGGCGGCGGACCGGGCCCCGTCGATGATCGACCAGAAAGTTTCGCTGTCCACGGCAACGAAGTCTGTCATCCCCGCGCACCAAATGCCCAACCCCTCGGGACAGGGCTCAGGCGGGCACCAGGTCCAGGAAGCCCAGGACCTGGTTGATCCGGCCGTCCGGGGCCAGGGTCACCACGTCGAAGCCGGCCACCTCGACCGCCCCGCCGGGCTGGGCGCCCTCCCAGCCGAAGCGGGCCTGGTCGTGGTGCCCGTCGACGGCGCCGGCCAGCGTGAGCACGTAGCCGGGCATCTGCGCCTGGACCGCGCCGATCAGGCCGTCGATCGCCGCCGGGCCGGCGACCGCCGCCATCGGGTCGACGAAGGTCGCGTCCTCCGTGAACAGCTCGTCGATCGCCGCCCGGCGCGTGGTGGGGTTCGTGTCGTTCCAGATCTGGATGTACCGCTCGGCGAGCTTCTCGTAGTCCGTCATGCCCAAGAGGCTGCCGGGCGGCGGGGCACCCCGTCGATTACCCGGGAGGTAATGGCCGGTCCGCCGCGGGCCCTCCTACGATCGAGGTCATGGACGTCCGGCCGGTGGGGGTACTGCTGCGGGAGTGGCGCGAGCGGCGCCGGCTGAGCCAGCTGGAGCTGTCCATCCAGGCCGACATCTCGACGCGGCACCTGAGCTTCGTGGAGACCGGCCGCTCGCGCCCGACGAGCGCGATGATCCTGCGCCTCACCGAGCAGCTCGACGTGCCGCTGCGGGAGCGCAACGCGCTGCTGCTGGCCGGCGGCTACGCCCCGGCGTACCCGGAGGGCCGGCTCGACGGGCCGCAGCTGGGCGAGGTCCGCGCGGCGCTGCGCCAGGTGCTGGCCGGGCACGAGCCGTATCCGGCGGTGGTCGTCGACCGGCGGTGGAACATGCTCGACGCGAACGCGCCGATCGCCCGGATGATCGAGGGCGCCGCCGCGCACCTGCTGGAGCCGCCGGTGAACGTGCTGCGGCTGTCGCTGCACCCCGACGGGCTGGCACCGCGGATCGTCAACCTGGCCGAGTGGCGGGCGCACCTGCTGAGCCGGCTGGAGCGGCAGGTGGCCGCGAGCGGCGCCGAGGACCTGCGCGAGCTGCTCGACGAGCTGCGCGGCTACCCGGGCGGCCCCTCCGGTGCGGACGCGCCGCCGAAGGGCCCGCAGGACGTCGTGGTGCCGTTCCGGATCCGCGTCGACGGCGGCGAGCTGCGCTTCTTCAGCATCACGGCGGTCTTCGGCTCGCCGCTCGACGTGACCGTCTCCGAGCTCGCGATCGAGTCGTTCTTCCCCGCCGACGAGGCGACCGCAACGGCGCTGCGACGCCTCTGAGTGGTGGCACGTTTCCGGGATTCGGTGGTCGGTGGCCGACCGTAACGTTCTATGCATCGCAAGGCCACACCAACTACCTTCCAGAAGGAGCGCACCATGAGCGAGATCGAGACCTACGACGACCCGCAGGGCGTCGACTACGGCCACTACGAGGCCGGCGCGGAGAGCGGCGAGCTCGAGCAGCTGCACCAGGCCTCGGGCAGCGAGTCGGACTACCAGAGCGACTTCAACGTCTACGAGCAGGACACCGAGTCGGCCGAGTCCACGGACTTCCAGCAGGGCCACCACGTCCTGGTCGAGAACCCGGACGGCAGCCGCTACGAGGAGACCGACTACACGAACTACAGCAACGACACGTACGACTCGAACCACATCTTCGCGGCCGAGGGCTCGGAGTCCTCGCACCAGGCCGAGTGGAGCGAGCTGGACGCGCTGCGCGAGCGCTTCGCCACCGAGTACGTCGAGGGCACCGAGTACCACGCGGGCGGCGGCGAGCTGACCGCCAAGTAATGCTGTTTCTAGCTCCCCGGGCTTCGCCCGCGGCTTTGTGGGGGGTTCCCACCCCACACCCCCCATGCGCCGCTGCGCGACGCACCTTTGCTCCACGGGCTTCGCCCGCGGCTCCGTTGGGGAGGGGTTCCCACCTCACGCCCCCCACGTGCCGCTGCGCGACGCACCTTTGTCCCACGGGCTTCGCCCGCGGCTCTGCTGGGGAGGGGTTCCCACCTCACACCCCCACGTGCCGCTGCGCGACGCACCTTTGCTCCACGGGCTTCGCCCGCGGCTCTGCTGGGGAGGGGTTCCCACCTCACACCCCCACGT